>JAAZFW010000002.1 GCA_012511525.1 Clostridiaceae bacterium | reverse complement strand
TGGGCATCTTCTACCGCAAGCGCGACTACCACCAGACGGTCGACGGGCGCAACCCGGTGGTCGGGCAGGCCTTCCTGGGTGAAGACGTCACGGGGCGCGACATTCTTTTGGTCGACGACATGATTGTGACCGGCGAGTCGATGCTGCGCGTCGCCTATGACCTGAAGGCGCGCGGCGCCAGCCGCATCTTCTGCGCCGTCAGCTTCGCCCAGTTCAGCTCCGGGCTGGAGCTGGTGCAGCAGGCCTACGCCGAGGGCATCCTCGACCGGGTGTTCGCCACCAACTTGATCTACCGCACGCCGGAGCTGCAGTCCGCGCCCTGGTTTGTCGAAGTCAACATGTCCCGTTTCGTCGCCCTGCTGATCGACGCCATCAACCACGATGCCTCACTGTCCAAGCTGATGACCCCGACGGAAAAGATCCAGAAGCTGATCGCGTTCCATAAATCACGCCACGCCCATTAAGGAGGATGACATGCTGCACACGCCCCAGGTAGATGACAAGAACTACAACATCTACAACCAGTACGGGAACAACCCCATGCCACCGGTCGGCCCGGTCGGGATTATTCCGCTGGTTGGCTCCGCCGCTTTCGCGACCCGTGTCAACGACAACCTGCTGCGCCGGCGTACAGAATACCAGGAGATGCGTCCCGAAGTCGGCGATGTCTACCCGGGGTTCATCCGTCACGATTACCGCATCGGGGTCGAAAACATCCGCTTCTCGTCCGGCGAAGGCAAGGCGGTGATCTCCAGCACGGTGCGCGGTCACGACGTCTTCCTCATCTCGGACATCGTCAACCATTCCTGCACCTACACGATGTACGGCTACGCCAACCACATGAGCCCGGACGACCACTACCAGGACCTCAAGCGGGTCATTTTGGCGATCAGCGGCAAGGCCCGGCGCATCAATGTGATCATGCCGTTCCTCTACGAGAGCCGCCAGCACAAGCGCAACGCGCGCGAGTCGCTCGACTGCGCCCACATGCTCGAAGAGCTCTACGACCTGGGCGTGGCCAACATCATCACCTTCGACGCCCACGACGAACGCGTGGCCAACGCGATCCCGACGAGCGGTTTCGAGAGCATCCCGGCCGCCTACCAGATCATCAAGGCCCTTATCCGGACCGCCCCCGACATCCGCATCACCGAGGGCAAGCTGATGCTCGTCAGCCCGGACGAGGGCGGCATCTCGCGCGCCATGTACTATGCCTCGATGCTGGGCGTGCCCCTGGGCACCTTCTACAAGCGGCGCGACTACACCCAGGTGATCAACGGGCGAAACCCGATCATCGCGCACGAGTTCCTCGGCGAGTCGGTCGAGGACATGGATATCCTGATTGTCGACGACATGATCTCGTCGGGCGAGTCGATGCTGGATCTGGCCCGCGAGCTCAAGGAGCGCAAAGCACGGCGCATCTTCGCCGCCGTGACGTTCGGCCTGTTCACCGATGGTGTCGACAACTTCCAGAAAGCCTACGAGGAGGGCATGATCGACCGCGTGTTCGCGACCAATCTGATCTACCGCCCGCCCGAACTGCTGGCTGCGTCCTGGTTTGTCGACGTCAACATGGCCAAGTTTGTCGCCCTCCTGATCGACGCGATCAACCACGACGCCTCGCTGTCCAGCCTGATCGACCCCACCGAGAAGATCAGGAAACTGCTCGAAAACTACCGCAAGGGCATCCTGCCGCAGCCGACATTGTAACGAGGCGGCAAACCATAACACGAAATTTGGGAAAGGAACGGACATTCACCTATGCTGGAACTGTTCAAGGAAATCTTCATCGGCGTGATCTATTTCGGCTCAGCCGAAGGGCTGCGCGCCCTGGTCATGTTCGCCATCGCCGGTCTGCTCATCTACCTGGCGATCGCCAAGGACTATGAGCCGGCCCTGCTGCTGCCGATCGGCTTCGGCGCCATCCTGGCCAACCTGCCCCCGACGATCGACGGCGTGTCGGCTGTGCTGGGCCTGGAGCACGAACCGGGCTTCTT
>JAAZFW010000006.1 GCA_012511525.1 Clostridiaceae bacterium | reverse complement strand
CCGGCGATAGAGCCGTTCCCGGCTGAACCAGTCGAGGCCGAACACGAGCTCGGGGTGTTCTTGCGGATCGTACCAGGCCAGATTGTCAGACAGGACGGCGCCGGGGATTCTCGACAATTTTCTCATAATCTCTCCCACGCAGGCAGGTTCTGGTAATGTGCCGCGTTTTTGTCTATGATTATAGCATGAAGCCGTTGAACGGAGCGTGGATGTATGGTGCAAGAAGCTGCAGAGCCAGACCGGAGCGGGACACCGGCCGGACGGACGATCCGGGTGGACGCCGACGCCTGCCCGGTTGCCGTGCGCTTCACGCTGGAGCGCGTCGCCAGGCGGCGAAGGCTCGACCTGGTTTTTTACATCGATGAGAACCACGAGCTGTACCCGGAGTACGGACGGGTCGCGCAGGTCGGCCAGGGTCACGACGCCGTCGACATGGCCCTGATCAACGATGTCATCAGCGGGGACCTGGTGGTAACGCAGGACTACGGGCTCGCGGCCCTGGTTCTGGCCCGACGCGCATCCGCCATCCATCCCAGCGGGCGCGTTTTCACAGACGACAACATCGACCGGCTGCTGTTCGAACGTCACCTGTCGGCCAAAGCAAGGCGGGCCGGCCAGCGCGTCAGCAGCCCGCGCCGGCGCAGGACAGCCGACGACAAAAGCTTCGAGGAACAGCTGCTGTCCATGCTGGCGGATAAACCCGCGCGCGTCTAGATCTTGTTGAGGTCGCTGATGCGCTGCTGGCCGTATTCGCCGACGATGCCGACCAAAAGGTAGCGTTCGGTGATCGGCTCGACCAGCAATTCCTTGTTCAAAGTCAGCTGCCGGATCTCAGCGGTGCTACGCACATGCATGCGCGGCCCGGAGCAGGGGCTGACGATGTCGCCGATCCCGATGTGGCGATCGTCCCGGTAACAGACCGGGACATCCTGGCGGATCAGGTCGTTGACCTGCTGTTCGAGCAGGTAGAGGTCGATATCCGGCTTTTGCGCAAAGCTCAGGATAAAGCCGTGCCGTACGTCGGCGTGCAGGTATTGTTCCGTCACGCCGCGCAGACGCAGAAAGTGGGCGCAGATATCTTCCGCCGTATGGGCCATGCGCCGGAAGGGGATCGACTTGAAGACGATGTCGGCGATATCCTGCGGCTCCGGTCCGAATAGAGTCGGCCGGGTGATGATCAGCTCTTCGCCGATCCCGATGATCAGGTGCGCGTTGCGGTTCAAAAACGGATAGACCAGCTCGAAATGCTCGACGATCACCCGTTTGCCCAGGGCGACGGCCGCAAGGATGGCCTCCGCCAGCACATGCATCTGGGTGAAGGCCGATTCGAAGCGGATATCCACGTGGTAGCTGTGCGGGCTGAAAAAGCCGGACGGTTCCTCCGCCGCGGACAGCAGCGGCAGCGGCCGGACGTTGACGCCGTCGTCGTCGTTGGTCAGTTCCAGACCCGGGAACATGCCCTTGACCAGCATGCTCTTGCCCGACCCGGCTTCGCCGACCAGCCCGATCAGCTTGTCGAACGGACTCAGGTACTGCTGGGCGATCTGCATGCCGAGATCCGCCATGCGCGGCAGACCCCGGGGCGCAAAATAGACGGAGTAAAGGTGGCTTTTCTGCATGCGGTCCGAATAGGCCATGGCAACCGGTCCTTTCAGTGCGACATCTCTTTCGAGTATAGCAGAATCCCGGCCTATAGGTCGAAAGCCAGGTCCAGCAGGGGCGCGTGCTGCTGGGCGCCGTAGACATCGGTTTCGCCGATGTCGCCCGAACAAATTGGCCGGCGGATCGTGACCTTGATCGCCTTGGCCGGCGGATAGGCGATGATGCCGAGCACATCCTCGGGCGGGATCCGGTAGAGCCGGCAGATCAGGGCGGTGTTGAACACACCGGCCGCCACGGCGCGCTCAAACCATGCCCGGGTCGTGAACATGATGTCGAAGGTCAGCTCGTAGGGGCCGGCGTTCTTGGAGCGGATCACGTCGGTAATCGAGGCGAGTGTTACACGCATGGCTGTCCCTCCCCGCAGCGGACCCATTCGCAGGCGAACGGGCCGGCCGGATCGTCCACCTCCAGGAGGTGGTAGAGCGAAAAGACATAGGCTCGTCCGGCGTGCAGGTCGCTGGGCGAGTAAGGAAAGGCCAGGTTGCCCGCCGTCGCGCGCCGCCCCGGATAGCCGAAATGGAGCATGGTCGAACGGGCGAAGCCGCAGATCGTGTCGGCCTGCGCCTGGGTATCGGCCGTCGCCTCGATCAAAAGGCCCAGCTCATGCGCCCCATCCAGGCCGGGCGCAGGTTCCAGCGGCCCCATGACCCCGTCGCGGCCGTAGACGTGGAACAGCAATCGGTAACGGCCGGCCAGTTCGGCGAAGTTGTCCGCGACGCGGGCCCTTACGCCTGCGATCACCGAGTCGATGGCCCGGATCATGAAAGGGTCGCGCACACCGGCGATCGACACGGTCCGGTAGCCGATCGGGCGGGCGCCCTCCAGCTTGACCGTGTAGCGGGCCGATGGCTCGAAACGCGACCCGCTGACCCGGACGATCCGGTCGGACACCGCCTCAAACCGGGCTTCATTCAGGTTGAGGCGACCGCCGGGTCCGGGCAGCAAGGACGGGTTGCTTTTCTCGTAAAGCGTGTGGGCGGCGACGGACAGCGGCGTGCAGGCCCGATCCGGATTCAAAGGCTCGACCAGGAAATGGTCCTCATAGAGGGTGCCGAACATCGCGTCTGAACCGCTGCCCGGTGTGGCGCAGATCGCGGCGCACTCGAGGATTTTGCCCAGGTGCAGGGCCAGGCCGGGGTCGAAGCCCAGCCGGATTGGCAGGGCGGCAAAAACCGCCGGGTCATAGGAGCGGCCGGCCAGGATGACGTCAGGATGGTCTGCCAGGGCCCGGACAAAGGGCTCGACACCCATCTGGCCGACGATGCGGCTGGAGGATGTGACCAGATCCTCGTTCAGCGGCGGCGCCGGGTCGAGCGGCCGGATCCGTCCTTCGCGCAGCGCCTCCAGGACCGTTTCCGGTTTGAAT
>JAAZFW010000496.1 GCA_012511525.1 Clostridiaceae bacterium | reverse complement strand
GCCATAGCCGAGACGGTCCGCAAATACGGGCGCTTATGCCACAGCATCGCCGGTCGTATTTTGCGGCACCGCGGTGACGCCGAAGCCTGTGTCAACGACACCTGGTTGCGGGCCTGGAACGCTATCCCGCCGCAGCGTCCGGTTAACCTGGCTGCTTTTCTAAGCAAGATAACGCGCAACCTGGCCTTGAATATGCTGGAGCGGGAGACGGCCCGCAAACGCGGTTCCGGGCAAGTACTGCTGCTGCTTGACGAACTGGCCGCTTGCCTGCCGGCCGGCGGTGATGCCGCCCAGCTGGAGGAGAATCTTGACCTGACTGACTTGCTCAACCGCTTTCTGGGCGGCTTGCCGCTCCAGAACCGCCAGATTTTCCTGCGCCGGTACTGGTATTGTGACTCGATTCGCGAGATTGCCCAAATGTTCCGCATGGGCGAAAGCCAGGTCAAGATGATCCTGCTGCGCGCCCGAAGCGAACTCAGGCAGCTCATGCAGAAGGAGGAAATCATATGAAAAAACCGATGCAGTTGCTGCAATCGCTCGGTCAGGTTGACGACACCTACATCACCGAGGCGGCAGCGCCAAGAGCGCAGAGCCTGCGCCGCGGCTGGCTCAGGTGGGGTGTTCCGGCCGCATGCCTGGCACTGGCGCTGGCTATAGGAATCCCAATGCTGCCTGTTTGGCTTAACCGGCTCCCGCTGTCAGACGGTTCCCGCAATGTCGAGGTCCGTTATGTCAACCAGGTGCCCGCTGGTTCGGTCTCGGTTCAATCCCTGCTGGAGTGGCTCAGCGAGGATGAATTGCTGACCCAATGGAACCCGGCCATGGTCCGGGGCACGGTCAAGCGGATCCGCAACCTCGAGATCCGATTCGGCTCCACCACAGCACACCGGGCGCTGGCTGAGATCGCGGTCGAGACAGTCTACCGCGGCGCCGTCGAACCGGGTACGGTCATCCGCGTCCTGTTGCCCTGCCCGGTCGGCACCGGCATCTGGGTTGAGGACACCGAGATCGTCGCCCAGATGCAGGCGGGCATGCCTGGCATCTTTATCCTGATCGATTACGACGAACAGGCGATCTGGCAGCAGAACAACGGCACACTTAAACTCAGCGATATCGCCGATTTCGGCTTATCGGACGGCCGGCGCTTTGCCTTTCTGGAATCGGCGGACGGCCTGGTCTTTGCCCGGCACGATTATCCGTCATTGGCCGGGGCGGCGGACTTGGACGCGGTCGAGCAGTTCCTGCTCGAGTCCATCGGCAACAACTAGCGCTGCAAACCCTTTGCCTGCTTTGCCCTGACGTGCTAAAGTGGAGCAAAGGGAGGGGCGTCATGTACCGGATCGACTATTATTGGCATGAAACCGTCGCGGACGATCGTTTCCGCTATGCCGTCATTGCGGCCCGCCACGCGGGCCAATGGCTCTTCGTCCGCCAGAAAACCCGGGACAGCTACGAGCTGCCGGCCGGCCGGCGCGAATCGGGCGAGAGCATCGAGGGAACCGCCCGCCGCGAGCTTTTCGAGGAGACCGGCGCTGTTCGTTTCGACCTCGAAGCGATCTGTGCATTTGCGGTCTCACAAGCCGACCAGGATACGGATCCGGAAGGCGATTGCGGCATGCTCTACCTGGCCGAGGTCTACGAAAAAGGGGATGTTCCGCCCAACTCGGAAATCGGCGAGGTTCGGCAGGGCGTGAAGCTGCCCGAACCGCTCCATTATCCGGAGATTCAGCCTAAGCTGTTTGCCCTGGCCGAAGCCTGGTCCGGGTATCGTGTCCGTCCGGCTTTGCCGGAAGACGCCGCGGCGATCTGCCGCATCAACAGCCTGGGTCTTGGCTACGACTATCCCGAAGATAAAACAGCCGGTAAACTTGCGGTTATTCTGGCAGCAGGGCAGGACGGCTTGTTCGTGGCTGAGCACAGGGCGAGCAGCGAGCTGGCCGGATATATCCATCTTGGCCCCTACGAGTGCACGTATGCCGATAGCTTGAAAAACATCCTGGCGCTGGCCGTGCTGCCCGAACACCAGGGGAAGATGGTCGGCCGGATGCTGCTGGCTGAAGGCGAACGCTGGGCGCGCGCCGCGGGTGCCAGCGGGGTTCGCCTGGTGTCCGGAAGCGCCCGGACCGGCGCGCACCGATTCTACGCCGCCTGCGGCTACCGGTTGCGCAAGGACCAGAAGAATTTCATCAAGCAATGGCTGCAGTAGCCCCCGGGAGGTTTCGATGATCGCGTATTTTTCTGCAACCGGCAACAGCCTGTATGTTGCCCAGAAGCTGGCTGCCCAGCTGGACGACCGGTTGGTGTCCATGGCCGACAGCCTGAAAACGGGACAGACTGCCCATGCGCTATCTGACGGCGAACCGGTCGGACTGGTTCTGCCGGTCTATTTTTACACCGTCCCGCTCCTGGTCCGGCAATGGATCGGGCAGCTGCGCCTCAAGGGCAACCATAAGCCGTTCGTCTTTGCTGTGCTGACCTGTGGCGGCCAGACCGGCAAGGCCGGACGTATCCTGGCTCGTCTGCTGCTCCAAGAGCGATTCGACCTGCAATACCTGGCCTCAGTGGTCTTGCCGGACAATTACATCCCGCTCTTGACCGTTCCCGAGCCAGAGCGTCAGCAACGGCAGTTCCTGGCGGCCGACCAGGCGCTGGTCACGATCGCCGGGCAGCTGAAGCAAAAAACCAAGGGTGACCACGACACGAACAAAAGTGCCCTGGCTCCTTTGCTCACCGCCTTTGCTGCCCCGCTCTATAAAAATGGCCGCAAAACCGGTCCGTTCTACGCCACGGACCGCTGTACGAACTGCGGGCTTTGCGCCCGGATCTGTCCGGACAACATCATAGCTTTGCCCGATGGCAAACCGGTCTGGAACGCGCCCTACTGCACGCATTGCCTGGCCTGTTTGCATCGCTGCCCGGTCGAGGCGATCCAGTACGGCCGCAGGACCGCGGCCAAAACCCGATATGTCAATCCTCACGTGACCTGGCCGGCCTGAAGACCTGCAGCAGGTCGCCTGCCCCCAGCGGCTGGACCGCCTGGAAGGCAACGCGGTCAGGCATGAGAGACCCCTTTGAACCGTTTGGTGTCAAGCATGCTCTGCCGGCAGACGGATCAGGGCCTGGCGCACCAGCCAGGCGATGGCGAACCCGAGCAGCAGGCAGGGGATCAGCACGGCGAGGACCAGCAAAGGCCGGGTTCCTTCGACCATCCCGATGATTTC
>JAAZFW010000068.1 GCA_012511525.1 Clostridiaceae bacterium | reverse complement strand
CCGATTTTTTCAGGAAGCCCGTTAGCCTTTGGTGAAAGCGCGACTATGGGCCGTGTACGGAACATATTGAATTATCGAAAACCAGCATTCTGGGTTACTATTGTAGTGGTTTTGACACTCATTATTGTTGGTACCGGTCTGCTGGCTAATCCGCGTACAGCAGGCCCGAGTTACATGACGTATATATGGCAAAAGGATTTTTTCGGGTCAGCTGTCTATTCTACAATCGAATATCAAATGACTGATGCAGATCGAGCGACCGTCTCACCGGTCATGTCAACCGCAGAAAAGGTGTTCACTTATACCGGTACAAAAGCTGAAGCAGACAAATCAGTTGGTGCATTAGCACGATATTACCATTATTCGGACGAGACTCCATTCAGCACGGTTGATTATAATTTACAGCTGATTACGGCTAAAGTTGATCGATCCAGCGGTTATATGTGGGTTGTTTATTCCGATGAGCAATATGATTCAGATGGCGCGACTGTCAGTGGTTCATGGGATATCCTGAGCTACTGGATAATTGAAAAGACTGATGGTGCATGGAATGTTGTCGGTGTTAAAGAACATCCATAGAAGATGTTCTTGGCAATTCCTGAGTGTTGAATGTACATGCGCACACCTTAAAATGTCCTTGTCAAGGAGGACACATCAAACGCGTCGCGCAGATAAACAAAGTGTGCTACGATCCTCTTGGCTCAAAGTCATGGGGGTTTCGAATATCTTAATATATTTTAATTTTTTCTTTGAATTTGCATTTTATCAATTGTTTGCCAACGGCGTTTATTTATGCATTGGCTTCTGCTTTGACATCATCGCTGACGTTTGTACGCATGCAGCACGACCGCTAGTAAACGGTGACCATGGATGGTCAGCTTTGCACGAATCTTGTTGGTCCTTGCTCCCTCATAAATCCTTCAGATCGTTCTCACCGGAGTCGCATACGATTGCATGTCCGTCAATGGCCACCTGTCCGGAACAAACAGCGACAAGCTTTTCCTCCATTTATGTGACACGGCCTTGGCGGCGGACCAGACTGTCAAACAAGGAGGACCGCGGCTCGTACCTGAGCTTCGGAACCTGAGCTTCAGTAATGGATACTTAATGGAATGCTGCATGACGCGTGGTATAATCTTTTTTAATATATATGCTGATCGGGTGCAGGTGACAAATGAAAAAAAGCAGATTGACTACATGGGAAGCGGCATGCATCATTACAGGCTACGGCATCGGAGGCGGTGTCCTGAGTCTGCCGTACCTGGCGGAGAAGACCGGTCTCCTTTGGTCTTTTGCAATCCTTATCGCGGCGCTGCTGGCCAGCTACCTGCTCCATCTGATGATCGCGGATCTGGCGCTCAAAGTTTCGGAAGGAGGGCAGATCATTGCCTGCCTGTCCCAGTTCCTGTTTCGCGGCAAGCTCAAAAAGGTCCTGACGACGCTGTTTTTCGTCCTGATGACGTTGATCCTCTTTACCAATCTGGCTGCCTACATCACCGGGTCGAAAGAGATCATCGTGGGCTTGCTGCCGATTCCCGGTGCCGTTGCGACGCTGCTTTTTTATGTCGCCGCAGCATCTGTCGTGCTCTTTGGGCTGAAGGCTGTCGGCGTCAGTGAGAAGATCTCTGTCGCAATCATCTTTGGCTTGATCTTTACCCTGGCCGTCGCCTCTTTCTTTGCGCCGCCCCAGGCTCTTCCGCTTGCCGGAGGCACCGTCAACGGGGCGCTGGCCTTTTTTGGCATGGCGATGTTCGCCATGTCTGCGTTTTTCTCCGTCCCTCAAGCCGTAGAAGGCTTGGAAAAGGATAGAAGACAAATCAGAAAGGCCGTCTTTCTCGGCCTGTTCAATAATTTTGCTGTTATCGTCGTGATTACCTTCTGCGCCCTGCTTGCTTCCGAAAAGGTTACGGAGGTCGCCATGGTCGGTTGGAGCGCCGGTATCGGAACCTGGGCCCAGATCGTGGGCGGCTTGTTTACCATCCTCGCCATGCTGACCACGTATTGGTCTTTGTCGATGGCCCTGGGCTCCATCGTAGAGGAACAGATGAAATGGGACACCAGACTGTGCTGGCTTATCGCCACGCTGCCGTCGTTGATCCTGGCGCTGTTCAACCTTGCCGGATTTATGTCGTTCATGCGCCTGGCCGGGGGCCTGATATCGATCATCATCGCTGTTATGGTCGTGCCGGCCTATCTCAATGCCCGGCGGGAGGTGGAAGGGTCCATCCTGACACGCTGGGGCGGCAGAATAACATCTGCCGTGATCATCATCGCATATATCCTCATGGGCATTGGAAGCGTGGTTCCCGTATGAGAAAAACCCTCTTCTATGACGGCAGCTTCCACTCAGGCGTCCGCGAAGCCGACACGTTTCGCTTTCTTGAGGTCACGGACGGGATCATCACCGGTACATATCAGGAAAAGCCTGCGGGTGTCCGATATGCGAAGGAAATATCTCTGGGCGGAAAGCACGTCTATCCGTGCCTGATCGACGGGCATGTTCACATGCTCTTTTCGCTCGCTGTCATGGCTGTAGGCTTCACGGTTTGCGACATCACGCCGGCTGGCGTTGTGCCGCATAATCTCGCCGGTGTGGAAAAAAAGATCAGGGCGTATGCGGCCAAGAAGCCCAGGAACGCGGTCATAGCCGCAAACAACTATATCCTGACCGCCATGGACGAACGACGTCTTCCCACCCGGGAGGAACTGGACGACTGGGCCGGAGGCCGGCCCGTGGTGATCTACAGCATTGATGGGCACTGCAGCGCCCTTTCAACCCCAATGCTCAAAAAACTCGAGCTTGACCCAAAGGGACATAACGGCACTTTGTCTGGCGAGGCCCATGAACGGGTGCAGGGCCGGCTGACGGATATCATCAGCGCATCGATCACGCTGCCTTTGCTGGCCAAAGGCATCGCGAATTTTCAAAATGCCTGTGCTGCATACGGCATCAGCGTCGTCGGGGCGCTGGAAGGCAACGGTGACTCGCCCAAAGATCGCGCGACGGCGCTCATCGTGAAATTGGCCCGACACTTCGATGTGGGTGTCCGTTTGTATTTTCAGTATATCGATTTGAAAAAAGCTGAAAAATACGCGAAAGTTCAGAAGCATCTGCGCATAGGCGGCTGCGGCGACTGGGAAATGGACGGAGCCACCGGATCCCATTCCTCTGCCTTCCATGTTCCGTTCAAGGACACGGGCACGACTGCGCCCTGCTACTATGAGCAGGACTTCGTGGATCGCATAGTCAAAGAGGCCGACGAGAAAGGTTACCAGATCGCCAGCCATGCCATCGGCGAAGCCGCCATCGAGCGCATCATTGCCGCTTTGAACCAAACAACATCCGGGCGGATGCACCGGATCGAGCACGGTGAGTTCCACAGCGACGCGTCTCTGGAAGAACTCAAGAAGCGCCGTTACGCCGTCGTGATGCAGCCGGGCTATGCCTGGATCGACAAACGCTATCTCAACACGTACACGCAGTATCTGCCTCAGGAGATCGTCGATCGCATGCACTTTAAAACGCTTTACGATGCGGGCATCTGTCTTTGCGGTTCCAGCGACAGCCCCGTGCAGGATCTGGATCCATGGCTGCAGATGCTAGGTATGGTGGACTTCTATCATCCGGAGGAGTCCGTCACCCCTTACGAAGCTTTCCGCTGTTATACGATCAACCCTGCCAGGGCCATTCTGGAAGACGATGAGCGCGGTACGCTTGAAACCGGCAAAGCGGCCGATTTCTTCACGGCTGATAAAGACCTTTTTGCGATCCAGCCGAAAGATATCGTATCCTTCCGGCCGGATCGCACCTATTACGGCGGGCGGCCCTACCGCAAGAAAAAGGGGACGGTCGCCGAACTTTTGGGGTCGATGCTGAAAAAAGCCAAGCTTGTTTGACGAAGCGGACACTGCGCGGGCCTGTTGCAGCCTACAAGCGCGTCACGATCAGGTTTCCCGATTCGTAACGGCGCAAACCGCGATAAAAGAAAAACCCGGCCAGCGAACAATAGGCGGCTGATGCGGCCAGAAGCCCAGCAAAAAGCAGCAGGTCGAATTGCCTGGCCAGCTGCAAAGGCAGGTGGACCATGAAGGTGGCCGGGATCAAGGTGGCCATCAGGACCTGCACCCAGCCTGCATAGATCCCTTTGGGATAAATGCAGAAGTTGACGATGAACTCAACCGACATGCCGGCAAGCGTCGAGGCATCGCCGACATAGAAGGTCAGGGTGTGCGCGGTCACCGCAACGGCGGTCATCAGCAACGCGCCGATGACCAGGCCGCAGAAAAACATCAGCCAGGCTCGGCCGTCTGCACCCTGGGTCAGGGCGATCAGGAGAAAGCCATAGAGCAGGTCACCCCAGGCGCTCAACGAAGTCCGCGCACACAGCACGCTGGTTAACACGCTTTTGGGCTGGAGCAGAAAGGTGTCCAACTCGCCGCTGATGATCAGTCGGGAGATGTGATTCATATTGGCAAACAAAATGTTTGCCGTGCCGAACGCCGATGAGGTCACCGCCCAAATGAACATGACGTCGGTAAAATCGTAACCGCCGATGCGTGCGCCAATCTGGCTGAAAGCGACCCACCAGAAAAACACGAACGAACCATTCGATAGGACCATGCCGAATACCTGGAGCATGAAGGCGGACCGGTACTCCATGGCTGAAGCCAGGTTGACACGAAAATACAAGCCGATCAAGGTGAAGATGCTGTGAAGCTTATGCCCATTGCTCATAGAATCCCCCTTTTTTACCCATCTGATCTTAACCGCCATTGGCTTGCAAACCGCGCATGCCCTGGCGATACAAAAGCAGGGAAAGCCCGATGGCAATTGCCGCCCAGAACACCTGCAGCGGCAGGATCTGCCAGAACAGCGGCCAGGAGAAAGCGACCAGGAGCCGTGCCGGCGCCCAGGCCACATAAGGGAAGGGCAGCCAGCGGGCGATCCGTTGCAGCCAGCCGGGCAGAAATTCCAGCGGAATGAACATGCCCAGCATGAAGACCAGCTTCTGGTAGACCAGGTAGAACGCGCCGTTCTCCTCGAGCCGGAAAGCCGTCAGCCCCAGGCACATCAGCAGAAAAAAGTTGATGACAAGACCGAGACAGGCGGAAAGGATGCCAAGTGGCAGCTTCGTCAGGGCATAGTCAGGCAAGGGGCCGACCATCACCATGCCGAGCACAACCGCCAGGATACCGAAACATACCAGGTTGAAAACCATCCGGCCCACGGCGCCGGCAAACTGGTAAGCGACATAATGGCAAGGGCGGATCAGCTGGTAGGCCAGCGCGCCTGTCTTGATATCTTCGTTCATCTGGGTGAAAACCGGCGTCCGGCAGCCGAAAACCAGCAGTTCGGTGATGCAAAGATACCAAACCACTTGCCGAAGCGAATAGCCCTGGACCTCGCCGCCATGGTAGATGGCCCGCCACAAACTGAAGAAGACGAAAATGAACAGCGCATAGAACAGCAAGCCGCCAAGCACGTTGCTGCGATAGACAATCGCCTGGTGCAGGTTGATCTTTGCAATCGCGAGATATTTGCCCAGTTTGAGCACCGGACCCCTGTCCGCTCCCCATCGCTTATGATCAGGGACAGCGACCTGTCCTTGTGGGTTCGCTGGCACGATCACGCACCTCCTTCGTCCTGGCTGGAAAAAATAGTGGCGATGATCTCTTCCATCGGCGGGTCCTCAACCGTGATGTCGGCAACAGCACCGCTCCCGACCAGCCAGCTCATGACTTCGCCGATCGGCCGAATCCGCGTGTCAACCAGCAGCCGGGAACCCAAGCCGCCGGTTTTTTGCACTTCGATACCCGGAAGCGTCTTCAGGTCATGCTTTTCTGTGAAACGGACGGCAATGATTTTTCGGTTCAGATAATCGTATTTCAGTTTCTTGACAGGCTGGTCGAGCACAATCCTGCCGTGATCGATGACGATGGCCCTGCGGCAGACATGCTCGACATCGCCCGCGTCATGACTGGTCAGGAAAATGGTCGTCCCTTTCTCCTGGTTCAGATCACGGATCAACTCGCGGATAGCCTGCTTGACGACCACGTCCAGGCCTATCGTCGGCTCATCCAGAAAAAGGATCTCGGGTTCGTGAAGCAAGGAAGCGGCGACCTCGCAGCGGATCCGCTGACCGAGCGACATCTTGCGCACCGGCACATCCAGCAAAGCGCCCAGTTCGAAGCGTTCTGTCAGCATCGCGATGCGCTTTTTCAGCACGCCCGGCGCAACATCGTAGATGCGGCCTAACAGCGTAAAGCTGTCTGTTGGCGGCAAATGAAACCACAGCTGCGATTTTTGCCCGAAAACCGTGCCGATGTGGTACGAGAGATTGGACCGCTCCCGCACCGGATCCAGGCCCAGCACGCGGATGCTGCCGCTGTTCGGGCGCAAGATGCCCGTCATCATCTTGATGGTCGTCGATTTGCCGGCTCCGTTGGGTCCGATGAAGGCGACAATTTCACCCGGCGGCACAACCAAATCAATCGATTGAACCGCAAGGACCTCACGGTAGACCGGCCGAAACATGGCGCGGGCGCTGGCCGCAAGGCCTTCGCCCCTGACCCGCGTCCGGTACGTTTTGCTCAGATCATACGCTTCGATCATGTTCATCTGCGTCGACCATCCTTCTGTTCATAGGCTGTCGTTTGCAAGAACCGGCATCTGGATGCTTATGGCTGGATGTTCATTGGGAGATTGGCCGGCAAAGAACGACCAGCAGGTAAACCGGGTTAACCATTTCCAACTCGATTTTCCCCAGTATATTCGCCAAGGCCAGACGTGTCAATGTGCACAAAAGGGGGAGGCGGACGTTAGGCATTCGCCCGGACAATCCAGCAAAAACGAACCCGGCCCCGAAGGCGTCATCTTGCGGCACAAGCCAACGACCAAAGGTGTGAATCTCTTTTTGCGGGCTTGACCTTGCTGCGGCGGGAAGGTTTATACTGTTTTTGCATGCAGTACGGATCCGGATCAGGAGGTTGCTATGAAAATCGGTACGTTCGCGAAAATGAACCATGTGACGGCGAAGATGCTGCGCTACTACGACCGTATCGGCTTGCTGCAGCCGTCCAGCGTGGATGAGCAGACCGGTTACCGCAGCTACGATGCCTCGCAATCTGCCGTTTTAAACTGGATTCTTATTTTGAAAAACCTGAATTTTTCGCTGCTGCAGATCCGCAGGATGCTGGACGGCCCTGTCGACAGCGCTGAGATGATCCGTCAGCTCGTGCAAAAGCGAATCGAATTCATCGCCATCCAGAACGACCATATCCAGAAGAAAATCCAGATCGACCAGTTGATCCACACGCTCGAAAAGGAGGGCTTCCACATGAAAAAGGAAATCGATTTGCTTGAGATCGACGCTGAATCAGTCCACGAAATCAAAAAGAGCATGCCTAACATGGACATGTTTCTCGAGCAGATCCGGGATTTGGCATCATCGTTTCGCGATGAGGATGACATTGCGGTCATGCGTTTCGATATCGCGCACTTCAAGCAGGTCAACGACGCCTACGGCTTCGACGTTGGCGACCGCGTCATCGTCGCCTGCTACCAGCTGATCTCCCGCCACGTCGAAACGATGTTGGCATTTCCGGTTGTCGGCCGGGCCGGAGGCGACGAGTTCATCATTTTTGCCAGGGCAGACGCCGACCAGGCACGGTCTGCCGCCCGGGCGATTGTGGCCGCGTTATCGGCAAATGACTTCACCTCGTCCGGCTGCCCGCTCGCGGTCGGCGGCTATATCGGCGGGTTGTGCAGCCGGGAAAAAAGCCTGTCCGCGATCCGCAAGATGATCGAAACGTCGATCGGCTTTTTGCAAAAAGCCCGCGAAGCCGGGGTCAACTCGGTGTACATCCAATAGCTAAGGGACTGTTAAAAAATCAGCAGCTCTTTTCTCCGAGAGATTGACGAGTCTGGTCAATCTTTCGGAGAACCTATAGAGCATCTTATTGATGAACAGTCCCTAAGACCGCTTCGCAGCACACAGGAGGGAACAGACATGCAGGACGGCTTTTCCGAAGTGAAACTTTTTCAGGTGCATCCGGACAAGACGAGGGAGTTCGAAGCGCTCATCCGCCAGGTTGCGGCAGAGCAATTGCTCCAGGCAGGTTGCCGCGACATCCGCTGCATCAAGCGCTTTTTTACGATCGACGGCGTTGAGGCGGGGCAGCCGCCCAGGGAACTGGCCCGGATCGTCAAATGTGTCAAGTACTACACGTACTGGGAATTTGACAGCAAAGAGAACTACGGGAAAGCGATCGCCTGGTTTTTCGAGCGCTACGGCAAACAGATCATGAAACTTCTCATCATGCCGTTCGACATCAGCTGCGGTGAACGCATCGCCTGATATCTCCGAGGCTCAAACCGGCGGCAGGTTCTGGTAGCGGCGGATGTTTTCCTCGCTGAGAAACTCGTAGGCTTCATTGATCTCCTGGAACTGGCGGGTGGCCTGAGGATCCTTGTTCAGGTCCGGGTGGTAACGCTTGGCTTGCCGCCGGTACGCCAGCTTGATCTTGTTCGGGTCGGCGTTCACGGGGACACCCAGGACGGCGCAGCTCTTCTCGTACCTGGATTTGAATTCGGTATAGGGATTGGCACCGCCCGGCCTGGCCTGCTGGTACTGCCAGCCTTGCTGGTTCCATTGCCGGAAGCGCTCCTCCCAGGCCCGCTGCTGCTGTTCGCGGCGTTCCTGCTCCCGGCGGGCGGCGGCTTCCTCAGCCTGCCGATGCGCCTGGCGAAAGGTGTCGTAAGAACGGTACGGTTTTTCGCCCGGTGACTGAAGATGGGCGGCCAGGTTGAGCAGGTAGGCTGTGCAGATGGCCCTGTAGGATGACAGGACGCTGCTAAATGCCGCTCCCAGGATGGGGAAGAAGAGCAGGACCAGTACGGCAGCCAGCACGGCGGGATGGCTGAAGAGCCAGGCACCGACCGGACCGACCAGCAGGAAAACCGCCAGGCAGCCGCCCATGCTGATCAGGAGCGCACACCCCCTGAGAAAGCTTTTCGCCAGCAGGATCCCGGTTTCGAGCAGAGAGACGAGACCGCCCAGCAGGTAGTCCTGGGCCTTGGCCAGACCATAGATCGCCTTGCCCAGCATTTTCCGGATTGTGTTTGCCATCGCCTT
>JAAZFW010000495.1 GCA_012511525.1 Clostridiaceae bacterium | reverse complement strand
GGGCATCCTCGTTCCATGTGGTAGCCAGCACGCGCGCCTGGTCGTGCTGAAGGGCAACGGCCAAATCGCGGTACGGCGAAAGCCTTACCGTCAGGATGCCCGGAACCAGGCTGCCAATCAGGATGAAAGCCGCGGCCGCCAAGGGGACGACAAGCATCCGGCGGTTGTCCAGGGCCAGGGCGAAACAAAGCCACGCCAGGCAGCCGCCAGCTGCCAGCAGCAGCAAGATCCGCTCATCACAGCCTGCGGCAAACAGCAGGACCGGCAGCAGGCAGCCGAGGGCCGATCCGCCCAGGTCAAATCCATAGCAGCGGCCGATGTCACGGCTGCGTAGCGTGAAACAGGCGGCGAGCGTGAGTCCGGCACAGAAAAAAGGAACGAACAGGAGCAGCAGCGCCAGGAGCAGGATGAACGGCTGCCTGCGGTCCCAGATGAGCTGGTTAGGCTCGAGGGGAAGGCGGTTGACCAGGCAATACGCCACCGGCAAGGCCAGGGAGAACAAGCCAGAGCCTGTAAGAATCCATTTTTCCAGGGCCTGCCGGGACAAACCGGGCCGGGCGTGCAGAAAAGCACCGGCCGCGCCGTACCCCAGCAGGGCCAGGCTGATCGCCAGAACGGCAAACGCATGGCCGATCGACACGGCAAACAACCGGGTCAGGACCACTTCGAAACCGAGGCTGGCAACAGACAGGAAGAAGATACCCGGCCAGAAAAACAAGGGTCGCTTTGTATCTGAAGTCGTCATGTCGCGTCCTCAGACAATCCGGATCAATGTCCTGGTTTTATGATACAAACGCCAGCGGAAAAACGCAAACCGCGCAAAAAAAGCCGCGGGTGAACCGCGGCTCTTTTGGCTAGCATGACCTGTTCAGTCCTGGATGCCGGGTATCTTGGGCAGGTTGGCAAAACCCGTCTCGAGGTCGGCGTCGGTCGGAATGTAGTCGACCATGTTGCCTTCCTTGTATTGCGTATAAGCGGTCAGGTCGAAATAGCCGGTTCCGGACAGGCCGAAGAGGATCGTCTTGGCTTCGCCGCTCTCCTTGCATTTCAAGGCTTCGTCGATCGCGACCCGGATGGCATGGGCCGATTCCGGGGCGGGCAGGATCGTTTCCGTCTTGGCGAACAAGGTCGCCGCGTCGAACACGCTCGTCTGAGTCACCGCACGGGCCTCGTCCAGGAACCCGTCATGGTAGAGCTTGCTCATGATCGGGGACATGCCGTGGTAGCGCAGGCCGCCGGCATGGATCGCGGACGGCTTGAAATCCGAACCCAGTGTGTACATGCGCGCCAGCGGTGTGATGCGGCCTGTGTCGCAGAAATCATAAGCATAGCGGCCGCGTGTCAACGAGGGGCAGGAAGCCGGTTCGACCGCTATGAAATAGGGATTGGCCTTGCCCAGCAGCTTGTCTCCCATGAAAGCGCTCATCAGGCCGCCCAGGTTGGAGCCGCCGCCGGCGCATCCGATCACGACGTCCGGATACTCGTCGATCTTCTCCATGGCGATTTTGCTCTCCAGGCCGATGACCGACTGGTGCAGCAGGACCTGGTTCAGGACAGAACCCAGGACATAGCGCGTGTTCGGCGTTTTTAACGCCCGCTCGATCGCTTCCGAGATCGCGGTGCCCAGGCTGCCGGTGGATTCCGGATCCTTGGCCAGCATCTGCTTGCCGATTTCCGTCTGGTCGCTCGGGCTGGGGATGATATTGGCGCCGAAGGTTTCCATGACGGCCTTGCGGTAGGGCTTTTGCTGGTAGGATACCTTGACCATGAAGACCGTCAGGTCGAGGTTGAAATGCGAACAGGCCATGGCCAGGGCGGTGCCCCACTGGCCGGCGCCGGTCTCGGTTGTCAGGCCGGTCATCCCTTGTTTCTTGGCGTAATAGGCCTGGGCGACAGCGGTGTTCAGCTTATGGCTGCCGGAGGTGTTGTTGCCCTCAAACTTGTAGTAGATCCTGGCAGGGGTGCCGAGTGCCTTTTCGAGCTGGTAGGCGCGGATCAGGGGTGAGGGACGGTAGATCTTGTAGAATTCGACGATTTCGTCCGGGATGTCGATGAAGCGGTGCTCGGTGTCCATTTCCTGGTAGCACAGCTCCTCGCAGAAGACCGGCAGCAAATCGGACAGCTCGACCGGCTTCATCGTGCCTGGATTAATGTACGGGTCAT
>JAAZFW010000494.1 GCA_012511525.1 Clostridiaceae bacterium | reverse complement strand
TGGACCGGGCGTTGGATGTGCTGTCAGCCCGGGGGCATACCATCGTGCGCACAGTCCCTTAGCTGGAACATTTGGCCGGACTGTGTTATAAATCTCAGTTATGGGTAATGAGAAACACATTTTTGCGTCCGGACAACCGCTGCTATCGCCGAAAATCGCCGCCTGTGCGCTGCATATGGGCGGGAGCCGTTACCGATGATTGGGATGCGCCAAAGAGATAACGATCTGAACAGCGGGCCGCTGCTTGGCAAAATTCTGCTTTTTGCCTTGCCGATCATGGCCATGAACCTCCTGCAACTGGTGTTCAATGCGGCGGACATGGTCGTCGTCGGGCGTTTCGCCGGCCGCGACGCCCTGGCGGCTGTCGGCGCGACCGGTGCCCTGATCAACCTGATCGTCAATTTCTTCATGGGCCTTTCGGTCGGCACCAGCGTCGTCGTCGCCCAGGATTACGGCGCGGATCGCGTGGCCGATGTCAGTCGGACGGTGCACACATCGGTCGTCATCAGCACCGCGGCGGGACTGCTGGTCATGACAGTCGGGCTGCTTCTTTGCAAGCCCCTGCTGGCCGTAATGGGGACACCCGGGGATATCATCGAACTCTCGACCCGGTACATGCGCATCTATTTTCTCGGCGTTCCGGCCAGCATGATCTACAACTTCTGCGCCGGCATCCTGCGTGCCGTCGGCGACAGCCGGCGCCCGATGTACTACCTGGTCATCGCCGGGGTCCTCAACGTCTGTCTGAACCTGGTCTTTGTCATCGTGTTCGATATGAGCGTCGCCGGTGTGGCCTGGGCGACGATCCTGTCCCAGTACTTGTCGCTGGTCCTGATTTTGATCTGCCTGCTGCGCAGCGAAGGCGGCATTCGCCTGATGCCCCGCCATCTGCGGATCGACCGGCGCAAGATGGCTCAGATCTTCCGGATCGGCCTGCCGGCGGGCGCCCAGAACCTGCTCTTTTCCATTTCCAACGTCCTGATCCAGTCAGCGATCAATTCCTTCGGCTCCACCATGGTCGCCGCTAATTCCGCGGCGGGAAACATCGAGGGCTTTGTCGGAACAAGCATGAATGCCTACTACAACGCGGCCATCACCTTCACCGGCCAGAGCATGGGCGCGAAGAAGATCGAGCGGATCGATGCCATCGCCAAGGTCTGCACCAGCCTGATCCTGGTGACTTGGCTTGTCCTGGGCGGTGCCGTTTTCCTGTTCAGCGACCGCCTTTTGAACATCTACACGACCGACCCGGCGGTCATCGAGCTGGGCATGCTGCGCATGAAGGTCATGCTGGGCGCCTATTTCTCGGCCGGTGTCATGCAGGTTTATCCCGGCTTGACCCGCGGCATGGGCTACTCGATCCAGCCGATGCTCAGTACCCTGATCGGCGCTTGCCTGATGCGGATTGTCTGGCTGGTGACCTTCTTCGCCTGGTTCCCGACCCCGGTGATGCTGTTCGTCTGCTACCCGATCACCTGGACGCTGGCCGGGATCGGGCAGGTCGGCAGCTTCTTCTACGCGAGGCGAAAAGTCCGTCAGCGGATCGACCCCAAACCGGTGCCGGACGTGCCGCTTTGCCAGCCGCAGCCATGACGTACAAGCAGGCACAAGCCGCGCGCGTCCGCGGCCTGATCCAGGCAGGCGCCATCTTCAACGGGGATCCCGGCGGCGGCTTGTTCAACCAAACACCCTATCCGTTTGTCCTTCAAGACGCCGGCAACAACCTGTTCGCTCCCTCGCGGCAGGCCGTTCGCGACTACATGCGCGAAAATAAGATCGCCTGGTGGCATGGCGATTTGACTGGCCATACCCTGTCCTCGCAGGTGGCTTGCCTGAACCACTTGTTTCCGGTTCGGGAAGACAGGCAGGCCGTGCTGGCTCTCGTCAGGCAGGTTTGCCCGGCGATCACGGACGTGCTCCGGATTGAATCGGATCCGTATCGCCCGGCCTTTATCCAGTTCGAGGCGACCAGCGATGCGGATCACCTGAACGAAATCGTGACCACCCGCGGACAGCACTGCACGTCGCTCGATGCCCTGATCCTTGGTGTGCACCGGGATGGACGGCGGATTCTCTTTCCGATCGAATGGAAATATGTCGAAGTTTACGGCAACGAGAACAAGGCCGACGGCACGCGGGGCGCGACGCGGCGCGCGCGTTACACCAGCCTGATCGACCGGTCCGCCCAGCTGAACAGCACCTGTCCGGGAACATGCTATTTCGAGCCCTTCTACCAGCTGATGCGCCAGACCCTCTGGGCGGAAGAGCAGATCGCGCACCGGGACAAGGAGACGGTCCAGGCGGATGACTTCATCCATGTCCATGTTATCCCGTCAGGCAACAGGCAGCTGCTGTACAAACGCTATCCAGGCGGCCAAGGCATGGAGATGACCTGGCGCGGCTGCTTGCGCGACCAGGGTAAATATGTCGTCATAGACCCCGGCGCTCTGATCGCTCCGCTATCTGGCGGACCGCACGATGCGCTGTTTCGTTATCTAGACGCGCGTTACGGCTGACCGTTAGGGCTCACCAGCCCGGGTCAGGCCGCCGAAGACCGCGCTCAGGGGGCCCTTTTTGCCTTGCCTGTTGACCGCCCGCACGCGGTAATAATACCAGGTGTGGGTCTTGAGACCCGTATCTTCGTAACGGCCGACGCAATATGGTTCCGGCTCGACCCGGGCCAGGAAGGTGTCGTCCCCTGCGGCAAAACCAGGATGCTCGCCGCGGTAGAGCTCGTAATGGGACAGATCCGGTTCGATGTTTTTCCCCCAGAGCAGATAGAGATGCCCCTGGTGCTCCCCGCAGACGGCTCGCGGATGGGTGATAAGCCCTGTTTCGAAGGCGCCGATCGCCGCGGGGGTGTCGCCGGCGGATAGCGCTTCGGGCTCGGCCACCCGCAGCCGGATGCTGCTCTGGCCAACCCGATAGGTGGCGAAACCGTCGACTTTTGGATCATCGTCCCGGTCACGTTCGTCGGTGGTCACCCGCGCGATGTCCCGGCCGCCGGCGATCTCAAACGAGAAGGTCAGGCGGGGCGTGCGGCCGAAAAAGCGAGCAATCAGGCCATTGCCGTCCTCGGCCAGCTTCAGGTTGACCAGGCGTAAATCTGGTTCAAGCGTGAGGAAGCGGCCGGATCCCCGGCTGAGCGGTCCCGGATGGGCGGGGCAGACGGTCTGCAGAACCGGGTGCGCGAATCGCTCCGCGACGGCCGCGATCCGGGCGGCTTCATGGCCTTTGCTGTAGGACGTAATCGCGTAACGGAAACGGACGTTAAGCTGGTCGCCGTCAGGCACATGCATCTGCAGCCAGTCGTTGGCCAGGTAGACGAAAATCGCCGACCCTTTGCCGGGATTGCCGTAATCTGTCTTGTCGGCATGGATGTGGTCAAACTCGACCAATTGGCTGTCAAGCTGGCACAGTGCGACCCCGAACGTGTCATTCTCCACGCAGCACCATTCGTGTGCGGGCAGGTAGACATCGGTTCCGTGGCCGGTCAGGCTCTTGCCGTATTCGGCCAGGCTGCCGTTGAGCTGGCAGAAGCGCCGGCCGTTAGCGACCGCGAAGGGGAAGGCATAGTAGGCATAACGGTTGTAGCGGGCCCGGTTGAACATGTCCGCAACATGCGAAAGCCGGTTGTCGATGTCGATCCGTTTTTCATGGTGCGGCAAGGTGACCTGCTGGCAAATGGCCGCGCGTGAAGCCGCTTCGCGGGTATGGACCACCACGCGGGTTTGGGTCGGGCTCTCGGTCAGCTCGAAGGTGGCGGCGTTTGGGGTGTGATAGGTTTTGTGGTTGTCCTGCGTGTACACGAATTCATTGACCAGGAATTCGGCTGACGGCGAAATGAGCTCGCGCGCTAGCTGCTTGTCATAGATAGAATGAAGCGCGCCGGCGGGGGAGAATGCCAACCGGTAATACTGGTTTTCAACGACAGGTGGTTCGGTCAGCAACCGGGGCAGGGGATCGGGCTCTGTGAAAGATGAAAGCGCGATGGTTTTGTAGCCAAACGGCGGCAGATCGTCGACCAGGCAGGATTTCCCCTCATACGTAATTCGTTCGCAGCGTGGCTGAGCGGTCGGGTTGAAGACAAGGACTGATTCCTCCGGCATGTCGACCTGCGCCGCGAGGACGTCCAGCGCCTGGGTGCTGACCTGGCCGGCAATCTCTTCGGCCTTTTCAATCCAGTCGCGGTGCTGCATCCAGGTTTCGTAGACACGCCGGCCCTGGTAGCCGCTGGTGCCGTACGAGTGCTCGTCGTTCAGAAGCAGCGCCTGCCAGGCCCGATCGAACTGCATTTTGGGGTAGGCGAACGCGGGGTCGGCAAGGGC
>JAAZFW010000493.1 GCA_012511525.1 Clostridiaceae bacterium | reverse complement strand
TTACGCCTGATGTCGGATAACGCCTCGCGGCTGAGCGACAAGATCCGCCAGACGCTGCGCCGCTCGATCCGCGAGAACCTGGTCGGACTGATCAGCCAGGAGATCCGGCGCCAGGGCACGAATGCCATTTTGCTGCCGCTCAGCAAGAAAGCGCTGGCCGAACGCTGGGGCGTCCAGAGGACCTCGATCTCGCGCGAACTGCAGAAGATGAGCAAGGAGGGCCTGCTGACCGTTTCTGGCGCCTGCCTCACATGGCTTGGGCCTGACGTTTCTGCCGGACAACGGCCAGGGCCACGGCCAGCAGCGCGACCGCGAACCCAAGCTGGATCAGCATCGCCTGAATGACCGGCTGCAGCGCTTGCAGATCCATGACCGGCAGGTTGTCCAGGGTGTTGACGGCTCGCACGTACCAGTAGGTCGGCGTGAAGCTGGCCAGGGTCTGGACGGTGTCGCCCAGCAGTTCCTGGGGGACGAAGACGCCGCTGATAAAACAGGTTCCCAGGGCGAGCACATTGGCGATCGACTGCTGGACCGCGCGGCTCCTGATCAGCTGGCTGATCAGGAAGCTGAGGCTGAGGCAGGCCAGGGTGAAAACCAGGGCGTTGGCCGCCAGCAGGACAAATTCCATGACCGGCAGTTCGCGCGCCCCCAAAAGCAGGCTGATCAAGACCATCAGCAGCCAGGTCAGGAGGGCAAAGACCAGGCAGGCCAGCATCAGCTGCAGGTTGAACCGTACCAGGCGGACGGGGGCACTGAGGTTGCGCCGCCGAAGATCTGGCTGGTTGAAGACCAAAAGGATCGACGTGATGCCCAAGACCATGACGGCCATCATCGAATAAGCCAGGTAGATGAAGAAATAAGCGGCTCGGTTGATGCCTTTTTTCTCACCGGCGTTCAACTGGACGGCGGCCTCGGCTGTCACGTCGGCCTGAACCGCATCGCTGACCATATCCGCGCTCCAGCTGTCCAGAGTCTGGACATAGAGGCGGGAGAGCCTAAGGTAACGTTCGACCAATAAATCCATCGCCGTGCCGGACCAGCCGTCCATGCTCAAGGTCCTTTCCAGGGCCAGACCGTCAAGGTCGCCGGCCATCAGGCGGGCGCCGAAACCGGCGGGTATCCTGAGCACATAAGTCACATCGCGGTAGAAGAGGGCGTCCTGGATGGCCTCTGTCTCGTCCGGGAGCGGGATGATCCGGGCTTGCTGGCCGAGCCAGCTGACCAGGCGTTCCGCATACGGATCGCCCTGGTCGTCCTGAAACACGGCGATGCGCGGTTTGACCGGCTCGAAAACCGCGTCCCCAGGGTTCCTGAAGAATAGGGTCAGCATGATGACCAGGAAAACAAAAATGAACAGGTAGGTCAGCAGGGCCGGGAGATTCCTGCGGATCACTTTGAAACAGGCGTTAAAGACTTGCATACCGCTGCCTCCTTACAACCAGGACGATGACGCTAAAAAGCAGCGCCGACAGGGCCACCTGCAGCCCGATGTTGGTCAGGCTGCGCTGTGGCGAATCGTAATAGTACAGGGCGTAGAACGCATCGCTGATCAGGTTGGCGGGGTTGAGATAGCTGATCGGCGGGAAGGCCTTGACGGTGATGTACTTGATGTCGACGATCATCAGGCCGGACAGGAAGGAGCAGATCATGGAGAATCCGATCAGGATCGCGTTCTTGATCCCCTCGGAGAGCCGGCTGATTGCCCCGATGAAACCGCCGACCGAAACGCCCAGCAGGCTGCCGGTCAAAGTCGCCAGCAGGATCAGGCCGGTCCGGTTGCCGAAGGGGATGCCCAGGACCAGGCGCAGGAAGCCCAGAAGGAGCAGCATGGATGCGATCTGGATCGTCAGGGCAGCCAGCAGCGAACCGGCGAAGATGCGCAGCTTGGGGACCGGCGCGACGGAGAGCCTGGCGGCCTGGCTGGACAGGTTCGGCTGGATCGCGATCACTTCCTTGAGCCCCCAGAAACCGCCGTACAGGCAGGCCATGGC
>JAAZFW010000067.1 GCA_012511525.1 Clostridiaceae bacterium | reverse complement strand
TCGTGGACGATCCCGCCCAGCAGCGGGCCGAACACGCCGCCCCCGCCCCAGGCTGTGAAAAGCAGCCCGTAATTAAAGCCGAGATGGGCGACGCCATAGTAGTCAGCGATGATCGCCGGGAAATTGGTCAGCATGCCGCCGAAGGAAAAGGCGACCAGGGCGGTGCCGATGGCCAGCGGCCAGAAGCTGGTCATCTGGGGGAAAAAGATGAAGCTGATCGCCTGCACCATGAAAATGGACAGCAGGGTCGCCCGGCGCCCGATCGCGTCCGAGATCAGGCCGGTCAGGATGCGGCCCAGCCAGTTGAACACGGCATAGACCATCACCAGGAGCGTCGCCCGGGCCGGTGTCAGGCCGGCCTGCTCCTGCCCGATCGTCGACAGCTGGCCGAGGATCAGAAGGCCGGCGAAGGTGCCGAATAAAAACATCAGCCAGAGCAGGATGAACTGGGGCGTGCGCACCATCTCCCGCCAGTTGGCGGCCGGTGCCTCGGCGCGTGAAGCTGGCTTCTCCGGCTCGGCGGGCGGGTTGTCGATCAGGGCGCGGAAGATGAAAATCAGGGCGCTGAACAGGACGCCGAGCATGACGAAGGTCAGCCGCAGGCCGAAATGGCGGATCAGGGCATTGGTCAGCGGTGCGATGTAGATCCCGGCCAGGCCGAACCCGCTGACCACGATCCCGGAAATCAAGCCGCGGTGTTCGCGGCCAAACCACTTGACCGCGGTCGGCGTCGTGGTGGCGTAGCCGTAACCCATGGCGACGCCGAAGACCAGGCCGAAAAAGACGGACAGGCCGGTGACCGTCTGGAACAGGCCGGAAAAGATGAATCCAATCCCGGTCAGCACGGCGGCTGCCAGCAAGACCCGCTTGGGCCCGAAACGGTCCTGGACCCGCCCGGCGGGCACCATCAGGACAGCAAAAACGGCACAGGCGATCATGTAGGGGATCTGGGACTGGATGGCGGTCCAGCCCTCGCTGCGCAGGGCGGCGGCGAAAACACCCCAGGAGTAGAGCACCCCCAGGGCCAGATTGACGCCAAGTCCGGAAAACGTTACGATCCAGCCTTTACGGCTGTGCTGTGTCGTCGTGCTCTTCGTTGCGTGTGTCATAACAGGCACCCGTAGTCGTGAAGCCGGCGGCAAACCCGCGTTATTTGCCAGGCGGTCGTTGTGGTCAGCGGCCAGTCTGGGGCGGTTGATAGCATCATTCTACTCGATCCGGACGCCAGCTACAAGCGCCGCCCAATCATCAGGACCCGGTGAAGATCAGCCGGATCGAGACAATCTCGGACTGGCTGGCGATCCGCCAGGGCGGACCCCAGGTTCCGACCCCCGACGTGACCAGTTGGGTCAGGCCTGCGCTGTCCAGGCGGCCGTAGCCGTTTTCGTAGACCTGGCTGACGATCAGACTGCCGGGCCAGATCTGCCCGTTATGGGTATGCCCGGACAGCATCAGGTCGACTGGTTGAATACGGGCGTCGGCAAGCCCCAGCGGGTTGTGATCGAGCAGCACGACCGGCTGGTCCAACGAAACGTCGGAGAGCAGGTCAGAAAGGTCTTTGCGTTTGCCCAGCTGGGCCCCGATCGGCGAACGGTCCAGCCGGCCTGCCAGCAGGATGCCCCGGACGGTCACCGTCTCGTCGAGCAGGACGCGGATGCGGGCTTGCCTTAGCAGGGTCAGCATCTGGTCTAAATCTTCACCCGCGTCGTGATTGCCCAAAATGGCATAGACGCCATCTGGCGCCTGCAGCTGGCCAAGGACCGCCGCGGCCCGCTCCGGTTCGGCCAGATCGGCATAGGTGCCGTCGAACAGGTCGCCGGCCAAAAGGATCAGGTCCGGCTTTTGTGAATTGACGGCATCGACAAAGACTTGCAGCCGTTCGGCGTCCATCACCAGGCCCATGTGCAGATCCGAGGCCAGCACGACCTGCAGTTCGGAAACATCGGCCGGCTTGGCGATTTTAATCGTTTCCTGGACGACCCGGATCTGGCGGGCGTTCCAGCTGGCGTAGACGGCGATGGCCGCGATCAGGGCCAGGATTACAACGCCCGACCAAATGGCGTTTCTTCCCGACAACGGGTGCGTCTTGCGCCAGCCGCGCAGCAGATGCCAAAGCGTGCGCAGCAGGTCAAAGGCCAACACGATCAAAAGTGTTACGGCGAACAGGCCAAGCCAGGTGTTGCGGACATGCCCGGCCAGGCGCCCCCAGCCGTCCTTGGGGCCGATGCGCTCCAACACAAGCGAGGTGGCAGCAACAAGATAGATCAGGCTGAACAGCCATGGCAGCCAGCGGGGCG
>JAAZFW010000066.1 GCA_012511525.1 Clostridiaceae bacterium | reverse complement strand
ATGTCCTTTTGTCTCGCCTGTTGCTGTCTTTTCGGCTTCTTGATCACTCTTCCGCTTCATTTTGCGCTTGCTTGCCTGCTGTAGCAGCTGCTTTCTTCATTTCCTCACAGACTTCTCGAATACACTCCTGATGCTGCTGCCGGCGCCTTCGGGGTATGAGATGGCGGTCGCCCATTACATGCGCGACGCGCTGAAACCCCTGGCCGCCGAGGTGACGATCGACCGGCCCGGCAACGTCCTGGCCCGCTTTCCCGGCCGGGATCCCGCAGCGCCGGTCACGATGGTTTTCGCCCATATGGACCAGCTGGGCTTTGTGGTTCGGACGATCGACCGCAACGGTTTTCTTCGCCTGGAACGGCTGGGCGGCGTTCCGGAAAAAGTGCTGCCGGGCCTGGCCATCCAGGTGCTCGGGCAAGACGGAACCTGGATCCCCGGCCTGATCGGCAGCAAGTCGCACCACGTGACACCGGCCGATGAGAAATACCGCGCGGAGCCGATCGCTAATCTATTTGCGGATATCGGGGCGCGTTCCCTGGAGGAGGCGCAGCAGCTGGGCGTCCAGATCGGGGCGCCGGCCGTCTATATGCCCGCCTGCCGCCAGCTGGCAAACGGCCGGATCTGCGGCACGGCCGTGGACAACCGGGGCGGCTGCACCGCGCTGCTCCTGCTGGCCGAAGCCCTGGCCAGGCAGCCTGCGCCGGGCACGGTCTGGCTCGCGGCGACCGTCTGGGAGGAGTTCAACCTGCGCGGCGCCGCAATCGCCGCCCGGTCAATCCGGCCGGACGCGGCGATCGGGCTCGACGTCGTCCTGACCGGCGACACGCCGGATTTGGACGGCACCTTCAGCACGGCCCTGGGCCAGGGTCCCGCGGTGATGCTCTACAATTTTCATGGCCGCGGCACGCTGAACGGAACGATTCCGCATCCTGGGCTGGTCAAACGCGCCGAAAAGGCGGCCGAAGCTGAACAGCTCACGCTGCAGCGCTTCGCCGGCGTCGGTATCCTGACCGACACCGCCTACGTCCAATTGGAAGGGGAAGGCCCGGCCGCTTTGGAACTTGCGTTCCCCGCCCGCTACACGCATACGCCGGTTGAAGCCTGCGACCCGTCTGACATCGACCAGCTGGCCCGCCTGCTGCACCGCCTGCTTTGCGGCCTGGACAGCGGCTTCGACGCGCACCGCTACTGAACCGGTGGTGATGTGATATGCAACGGACCTATTTCCTCGGTATTGACATCGGAACGTATGAGAGCAAAGGCGTCCTGGTCGATGCCAACGGCGTGATTCAAGCCACGGCCTCGCGTCCCCATCCCCTGTCCACACCCCGGCCGGGGTTCGCCGAGCACGACGCGAATGAGGCCTGGTGGGGCGATTTCTGTCACCTGAGCCGCCAGCTGCTGGCCGATTCCACGATCGATCCCCGGGCGGTCAAGGCGGTCGGGGTGAGCACGATCGCGCCGTGCTGCCTCGCGGTCGACAGCGGGGGCGTCCCCCTGCGGCCGGCCATCCTGTACGGCGTCGACGTGCGCGCGGCAGAGGAGATCGACGAGCTGAACCGCCAGCTGGGTGCGGAGGCCGTCCTTCGCAAAACCGGCAACCCGATCACGTCCCAGTCGGTCGGCCCCAAGATCCTGTGGCTGAAAAAACACGAGCCGGAGGTCTGGCGGCGCGCCGCCCGGTTTGTCACCGGCACGACCTGGCTGGTGGCCCGGCTGACCGGACAATGGGTCGTCGACCATTACACCGCCGCGTACTTCACCCCGCTCTACACGCTGGACAAGGCGGACTGGGACGACGATTACCTGCCCATGTTCTGCCGCCGCGACCAGTTGGCCGAGTGCCGCTGGACAGATGAGATTTCAGGTTTCGTGACCCCCGAAGCCGCCCGTGCGACCGGCCTGGCGGCGGGGACACCGGTTGTGACCGGCACCGCGGACGCGGCGGCGGAAGCCGTCGGCGTGGGCATCTTCGACCCGGGCGACTTGCTGTTGATGTTCGGGTCCTCGATCTACATGATCCACGTGGTCGACCAGCTGCGCACGGATGCCCGGCTGTGGGCCGGCCCATACCTGCAGCGCGACCGCTGGATGGTCGCAGCCGGCATGTCGACCGCCGGCACCCTGACCCGCTGGTTTCGCGACCAGCTGGCACGCGACGTGCTGGATAAAGCGGAACAGAGCGGCAGGAACGCCTACGACCTCCTGATGCAGGACATCGAGGGCATCCCGCCCGGTTCTGACGGCCTGGTCGTGCTGCCGTACCTGAGCGGCGAGCGCACCCCGATCCACGACCCCAAGGCTCGCGGCGCCTTTTTCGGCCTGACGCTCGGCCATCGGCGCGAGCACCTTTACCGCGCCTGCCTGGAAGGGGGCGGCTACGGCATCGCCCAGCATCTGGAGATCTTTGCGGAAATGGGCCTTGAAATGAGCCACATCGTCGCGGTCGGCGGCGGGACGCGCAACCCGCCCTGGCTGCAGCTGACGGCGGACATCTGCGGCCGGACACTGTCATCCGGCCAGGCGTTCGGGGCCGCATACGGCGACGCACTGCTGGCTGCCCTGGGATCCGGGCATTTCGCGGATGTCGAGGACCTGCGGCGCCGCATCCAGTTGGGCCCGTCTTACCAGCCCGATCCGGAGCAGCACCGGCGCTACCGGCCGTACACCCGGATCTACCAGGCGCTTTACCAGCAAACCAAGAACCTGATGAACGATTT
>JAAZFW010000492.1 GCA_012511525.1 Clostridiaceae bacterium | reverse complement strand
TCCATGACCGCGTTCAGATCGGCGATCGCCTGACCGAACTGCTCGTCTTCGAACGGCTCGCCCTGGAAGACCATCAGCTTGCAGGGCGGCAGGTCGATGACATCGTATCCTTGCGGGACAGGCCCCGTGTAACCAGCCGGCATCTCGACCCCCTGGACATACTCGGATGTGCCGGGACGGATCAGATGTGGCGGCAGCCACAAGCCGAGCGGTTCGTACAGGGCGTCCTTGATGCCGGTCAGGACGTCCCAGACATCGCAGCCGACTTCGTCGCAATAGGCGAAATACTCTGTGGCCTTGACGCCGCGCTTGAGAATCAGCTTGCGGGCGGACCGGTCGACGACCTGGACAAAGACAGCGGCGGGCTTTTGGTTTTCGGACATGAGATGACCTCCTTGTTCGTGTTCGAGGCTTTCACGGATCGACGGGGGCATGAAGAGCCGGACCGGATGAGGGTTGTTTCGGAACGTCTTTGGGGTCTGGCCGAATTCCCGGGAAAAGGCGCGTGTAAACCCCTCGGGCGTGCCGAACACGAAGTCCAGCGCGACGTCGATCACCCGATCCGGGCGATCCTGCAAGCGCAGGGCAGCCCTGGACAGGCGCAGGGCGCGGATGTAGTCGAAAGGCGACCGCCCGGTCAGCTCCTTGAAGAGGCGGGCGCTATGCCAGGGCGAATACCCGGCTGCCCGCGCCAAGTCGTGCAAGCTGATCGGACTGTCCAGATGGTTGCCGATATACTGCTGCATCCGGTTGACGGCTTCGATGTTGTCCCGTTTGTCCATGATCGATCCTCCGGCAACAGGATAACGCGACAACAGCCCCAATACCTGACTTTCCTTGCTAAGATTTCAGTATAGCGCTTTGGAACGCGTGGCCTCGACCATCGGCAGGCCGGTATCGTAGTCGAGCTGGCGCGGTTCGAAATCCTCGTCTTCGCGCTGGCGCGTCATGTGGGTGTAAGACCAGGTCGGCTTGACGGCATCCTTGCGCCAGGGCCGAATCTCCCAGTAATAACCGCGGAACGGGTCGCGCGTCCGGTTCATAAAAGCCAAGATGGCATCGTGCAGGCGGTCGCGGACCAAGGCCAGCTGCGCGTCTTCGATCCGGTTGTCCAGTTCGTGCGGGTCGAGGTCCAGGTCGTACAGCTCGTCACTGGTCAGCAAGTTGACCACCAGCTTGTACCGGCCGTCGAAAGCGGCGCGCAGCGGCTGGAAGCCGCCAAAGCCGTCGTGGTCGACTTCATAGCGGCCAAATTCGATGAACACCGGATCGTCGGCCGGCCCGGCCTGCCCTGTCAGCCGGGACAGCAGATTGCGACCGGAAAAGATCCTGGGCACGGGCAGGCCCATGATCGCAAAGAGAGTCGGGGGCAGATCGATGTGTGAGACCGGCGACCGGTCGACGGAACCCGGTTCCAACCCGGGCCCGTTCATGATCAGGGGGATGTGGGTGATCTCTTCGTACGCGGCCGGCCCCTTGCCGCTCAAACGATGGCTGTGCAGGAAGTCGCCGTGGTCCGACGTGTAGACGATCAGCGCATCTGGGGCGTGTTGGCGGACTGCTGCCGCCACGCGGCCGATCTCCTGGTCGACAAACGAATGGCAGCCGAAAAAGGCCGGCGCCCGAACCTCGAGTGCGCTCGTGTCCTGGTTCAGGCGGTCGCCGGCCCAGACGCGCTGGTGTTCCGGCTTGTTGTCCAGCGGATCGTCGAGGTTGGGTGACCGGGGGAACACATAATCGTCGTACATGCGGGAGAAAGGCGGCGGGCTGAGCGAAGGCCCGTGCGGTTCATCGTAGGAGATTACCAGAAAAAAATCGTCCTGCCCGTTTGCTTCCAGGAACCGGACCGCCTTGTCGCTGCACTGGTGCGCATAAGTGAAAGATACCGGAAAATCACGGGTCTTCATGGCTTCGGCCTGACGGGAGAGCAGCCGGTCCTCCGGCGACATCCGGTCAAGGTAGCAGCGCATGTCGAACCAGTAGTCCGGATCCCAGCCCTTGGGACAGCGGCCCAGACCAAAGTAGTCGCCGCCGTCGAGGTGCCACTTGCCGATGTAGGCGGTATGGATGCCGTGGCGCTGCAGTCGCTCGCCGATCGTGTGCACGTTGTCGGCAAGACCGGATGAATTGGTCCAGCCATTGACCTCGTGGGGGTATTGGCCGGTGAACAGCGCGGTTCTTGCGGCCTGACAGACCGGCTGGGTCGTATAGGCCTTGTCGAAGCGACGTCCGCCGGCGGCCAGCTTGTCCAGGAAGGGCGTCTGCAGTCCGGTCTGGCGATAGCAGCCCAGCATATCGTGCCGCTGCGTGTCGGTCATGATCAGGACGATCTGGCGATTTTCAAGCGTCATCTAAAAACCTCCTAGCGTTGCTGTTCCAGCCATTGCTGCCGCACCTGTTCGTAGACTTCGTCCGGGATATCCGGGCTGCCGAAGCTGCTGAACGGGGCCAGCTGCTCGCCGGCGACAGCCGGGTTGGTACACCAGTTGTCGTGCCGGTACGCATCCCGCTGCGCCGGGTCGCGCAGGTCCGGAACGGTTTGCGGTGTGTTGCCTTCACAGATCGAGCGATAGGCCAAAATACCTGGCAGGCTCATGTCCAGGGCCTGGTAGACATCGATCGCGGCTTCACCGGCAGGCCGGTCCAGGATTTTTTCGAGGAAATAATGCATCGTGTAGAAAT
>JAAZFW010000491.1 GCA_012511525.1 Clostridiaceae bacterium | reverse complement strand
TCGAAGCCGCCATCGACACCAGCCTGCCAGAAGCCGGCGCGCAAGGCGAGATCCTGACGCGCAGTGACAGCGTCATGCTGGGCTACTACGACAATCCGGAGGCAACAGCAGAGGTCATGACGGCCGACGGCTGGTTCCGTACCGGCGACGTCGGCTATCTCGACAAGAAAGGCTGTATCCACATCACGGGGCGGGCCAAGTCGATGATCGTGCTGACCAACGGCAAAAAGGTTTTCCCGGAAGAAGTGGAATTCCTGCTGGGCAAAATACCGGGCGTCCGCGAAACGATCGTCTGGGGCGACATGTCTTCCCGCGACGGGGTCGATATCTGTGCCAAATTCGTCATCAATCCGGATGATCTGCCCGAAGATGCCGGCAAGGAACCTGACCAGATCACGGCCTGGCTCGAAACCCAGGTCCGTGAGATCAACCGGCAGATGCCGCCGTACAAGGCTGTCAAGTATTTCATCCTGGCCAGCCAGGATCTGATCAAGACGACAACACTCAAGGTCCGCCGTCCCTTGGAACAGGACCGGATCGCCCAGAGGCTGGCCGAGCAGGGCCTGACCATGAAAACGGCTCATGGTCGCCAGATTGACTGATGTAAAACAGGTCTTTCAAGGCTGAAGGGATCCTCCTCCCTTCAAAGGCCCTTTCGGGTCAGCACAGTAATTTGCAGGACGGACAAGCCCTTTACAGGAGCGGCTTGTCCGTTTTGTCATAGGGCAAACAAGCGTTGGAATTTGCCGCAATAGCGGTATTGCCATGGTATAATGACATTAATCAGTCCATTCTTTTCAGGAGGATGCCATGGCACAGGTTAGCCTGAATTGCCCGCATTGCGGTGGCGGTTTTATGCTCGATCTGGATCAACCGCTGCAAACCTATTGGACCTGCCCTTATTGCGGCAACCGTTCGCTCATGCAAAAAAGCGGCGATACCATTCGCCTGCGCGGCATCATCTCCGGCCAGAAGACGGGTCCGGTAAAACCGGATGCGGCAAGCCCCTGGGAACAGACCGGACATACGGGCAAATCCTACTTGCGCGCGGAAGATGCCTGGCCGCCTCCGCCGCCTGAAGACGAACCGCCGCGCAGCCTGTCTGACTACATCGCCGAGGTTGACCGGCCAAGGCCTGAACCGCCAAGTCAGGCAGCGCGCCCGATTCAACTGCCCGAGGCGGACGATAGTCCGGTCTGGGAAAGAGCGGAACAGGCAGCCAGGAATCGTCAGCTGCCTGCCTTCAACAGCTATGCCCGCCAGGCTATCGATCAGAAGCCCGACGACCGGCGCATGTACGCCTGGCGGGCCCGCTTGGCGGAAGAGGCGGACGGCTTTGCGCACCGGACCTGGGCGTCCCCCGTCTGGTACCTGCATACACCGCGGCAGAAAGCCTTTCTGCTTGCGCAGCACCTCTACGCGTATAACACAGCGCTATCCTTCAGCGATGTCCATGATCAGGCCGAACTAACCGCGATCATCGGCAAGCAGTTCGTCCGGCAGGCTGTCGACCACATGACGGAACGCGCGCAGCTGCGCTGCGGACGGCGCTGGCTGGGGAAGACGTTCAAGGGCCGTTACCGCCGATCCGATCTAAGCGAAGCGGTTGATTTTTGCGACGCGATCCGCCGGATAGATGATCAGGTATGTCCGCTTGGCTGCAACCAGCTCAAGCAAGTGATCCGCCAGGAAGCGGCAGCCTTGCCCCGCAAGCTGTCCCGTCGCCTGCTGCGCTTTTAGCTGCTAAGCCAGAGGTGGGACGACCCATGGCCGGAAAGGCGTTTGGGCGGGTACCAGCACGGTATGACCTGACCAAAACAGTCCGTGTCGGCCGCCAGGCGCTCGATGACACGCAAGGCCGTTTGATCCGGCACCTGCCGTTCTGACGATCGCGAAAGCTGCTCCAGGGTTCGCAAAGCGGCATAGAAGACAATGATTCTCATGATTCTGGTATTGCATTGCTGTGACAAGTAGCAGTCCAGCAAGCCGGTCGCAAACGGGATACTGATCCGGCTGATGTCTGTCAAAACAGGGGCCAGATCATAGAGCGGGTCACCATAGCGCCATTGGCTGAAGTTGATCAGGATAGCCGCTATATCCCTGTACATGATCATCTGATCGAAAGCGAGATTGTTGTACAGAGCACAGACAGGCCTGCTGCAGATAATCGAGCGATTGTGGTTCACAAAGTCCAGTGCGGCCGCGACGGCCTGATGCCGCTTCACGTTGCGGGTCAGGCCTTTCTCAAGCCAACGGCAGCGGCTCGTTGTTTCTTGCACCCAAGCAGAAGGCGAATCAGGCCCGGCCAGACTATGGACAGCAGCGAGGGCCAGTCCGGCAGAAATACCCAATCGATATCCCTGGGACTGTCCGAGGCGATGCGCGTGCAGCCGGCCATTTAGTCCGTCGATCCAATGCGTCAGAAGATACGAGCGCTGGTCCTGGTATATGCGGCCGCAGCTAGCCAGTTTCAGCGCTGGCGTGATCATCAGGTTTTGCTGATCCAGAATCTGGTAGACCCGGTCAATCAGCAGCCCTTCCGTCTGGTTATGCTCCGTGCTCGTCGCCTGACCCAGGCGTAGATGGAAACATTCGCCGGACCAGGTTTCCACTTTATACGCAACATGGCTGCCGGTCTTGCCCAAAAGGCGTGCCGTCCGCCACTGCTCAGAGCCGCCAACCTGCCTCAGGCAAGGCAACACGTCGTCCGGATCTGCATCAACACGTGTCATTCGATTCGAGAGCATCATGTCATCCTCCTTGGGCGTCAGCCTCAAGGATACAGGATGCTATTGTGATCAGGCAATAGCCTATAAGCTATTTTTACTTTTTATAATTAGAATAATGCTTTTATTTATGGATTTTGACATTGTAATAAGCCGTTTTAGATTTTTATATATTTCATAGGATAGATCGATCATGCTATTTCACCCGATGCGAGCCGCCTCATGTTGTCTGCTAATTGAGAAACAGTAATCACATCGCGATCTTTGGGCTGGCCAGAAACCTCGTACATCATCGGTCCACTGTAGCCGGCGCGTTGGAGCTGGACAAAGATCCCATTCCAGTCGTTGACCCCGTCACCGGGCAGCCGATGCCGTTCGTCGACCCGGTCGTAGTCAGAAATATGCAGTGAGTGGATCATCAGATTGCTCTCAGCCAAAGCTGAAAGGAACGCGATGTTATCCTCTACCAGCGCGTGGTTGGTGTCAAAAACGACGCCGGCACCCGTCCCCTGGAGCAAGGTAATCATCTCGGCCGACCAGTTGCACAGGCAGGTGCGCGGCAGGTTTTCGACCGCGAGGCGCAGGTTGTGCTGGGCACATACCGCATTGAGCCGGATGATCGCCTCGCGGCTGCGCGTTAGCCGTTCCGATCGCTCCTGATCCTGGATCGGCTCACTGCTGGGATGCAGCACGGCGACCTGGATGCCAGCTTTTCCAGCTGCCTCGATCAGCACCTGATGCGTCTGGAGCGTCATTTTTCTTCGCCTGTCGTCCAGGTGCGATATGTCCAGTTCAGTCGAAAACGGCAGGTGGATCGACCAGAGTTCGATCTCGAATTCCCGAACCAGATCAGCAATTCGGTGCCATTGATTCGGGAAGTCGATGGTGTTCATATAATCATCTTGACTAAAGGAAAGCTCGATAGCCGAGATACCGGCCGTCTTGATCTCGCTTAGTATTTCCCGGTCGATTTTATGTCTGAAGGCCAGGGACAATCCCCATCTAAGGCTTTGCCTGTATGTCATGCGATACCTCCTTTGCGACCTGATGACTGTCAGAGTCATTCCTATCATAGCAGAATCTGAACCGGACTGCTGTACGCTTCCAGGGACTCCGTGATATGATGACCCGGGAAGGTGATCACATGCAAAATGAGTTCCCAGGTGAAGATAGCAAAGTCCCGTTCAAGACGGGCATCCGATACTCTTTTTGTTTTTCCGGTCATCCGGCGATCCTGGTCAAACCCCGGCAAATGGACCCGCTGGGGCGCTGGGTCTGGCGCACGGAATTTTTCGATGCGTATCCGGCGGTTGACGATGCTTTGCTGGCCGCCGGGTTCCACCTGGCCTATCTTCAGGTCAGCGACCGCTTCGGCTGTCCGTCGGCGATCGATGACCTGGAAGCCTACCGCGTTTGGCTGGTTCAAGAAGTTGGCCTTGCCGAACGGGCCAACTTGTTCGGCTTCAGCCGCGGCGGCCTGTATGCCATGCACTATGCGACGCGTTTCCCAAACCACGTCGCCACGCTCTATCTGGACGCGCCGGTCCTCGATGTCCTGAGTTGGCCTGCTGGCCTCAAGGCGGGCCGAGGCAGCCCGCGCGACTGGCAGCTGTGTCAAGAGGCCTATAGCCTGACACAAACCTCGCTGGACACCATCGCAGACATGGCTGACAGGCAGATCAGACGCCTGGCAGAACTGGCTCTACCGGTTATCCTGGTTGCCGGAGACGCCGATGATGTCGTTCCATGGACGGAAAACGGCGAACGCCTGGCCGCGGCTTATCAGGAACGACAGCGAGCCGACCTTTGCCAGGTGATCCTGAAATCAGGCTGCGGCCATCATCCGCACAGCCTTGACGATCCGGAACCGGTTAAAGCCTTCATCCTGCGCCATGACAAGGGACATTTGCCACGCCATTAACGGCGCTTGCATGTTCATGCAAATTGCTTTCAATAAGATGCAAAAAATAGCGTGTTTGCCGTGACACAAGCACTTTGTTCCCGTATAATGTGATGCAAGAAAACTGCATGAAACCGAGGAGGCATTACATGACACCTGAGCAAATCAAGATCATCGTCGGCATCGCCTTGTACCTGCTGTTTGCCATCGGCATCGGCATCTGGTACGCCAGGAAAAGCAATCGGAATTCTGACGAGTATTTTCTCGGCGACCGCGGCTTGGGCCCTTGGGTAGCCGCCATGAGCGCCGAAGCGTCCGATATGAGCGGCTGGCTCCTGATGGGCCTGCCCGGTGTCGCTTACTTTACCGGCGCCGGCGAGGCTGTCTGGACTGGAATCGGGCTGGCCTTGGGCACCTGGCTCAACTGGAAGCTGGTCGCGGTCCGCTTGCGCAAATACTCACAAATCGCCGGCAACGCCATTACTCTGCCGGATTTTTTCAGCAGCCGCTTCAAGGACGACAAGAAAATCCTGATGACCATCGCATCTTTGATCATCCTGGTCTTCTTCTCGATTTATGTCGGCAGCCAGTTCATCACGTTCGGCAAGCTGTTCGGCTATATCTTCGGTATGGATCAGTATTTCACGTCGATGGTTATCCTGGGTGCCGTCTTTGTCCTGATCTACACCTTGATCGGCGGGTTCCTGGCTGAGAGCACGACCGATTTTATCCAAGGCATCCTGATGTTCATTGCCCTGATCGTCGTTCTGGCCGGCGCGACCATCCGGATCGGCGGATTGGGCGTGGTTGCGGAAAATCTTAGTAAAATCCCCCGCTTCACGGATTTGTTCGGCATCGCCGTCCCGGTCGACGAGACCGGCGCGGCCGTAACCGGCGCTGCCGGCAACCTGCAGGGTGTCCGTGACGGGCAGGCGCTTTTCGGCGACGGAGCCAGCTACGGCGTTCTCAGCATCCTCTCTTGCCTGGCCTGGGGGCTGGGTTACTTCGGTATGCCCCAGGTACTGCTCCGGTTCATGGCCATCACGCGCTCG
>JAAZFW010000490.1 GCA_012511525.1 Clostridiaceae bacterium | reverse complement strand
CGCGCGTCCGACCGCACGCTCAGCGACGAGGCGATCGCGCCGGTGATGCAGGAGATCCTGGCCCGCCTGGACACGGAGGCGGGCGCCCGGCTGCGCAGCTGAGGGTTCGCAACGTTTTCGCATGAGGGCAAAAGAACAGCACAGGGATCGCAGCCCGATAGCGGGAAAGCATGGACCAATCAAGGACGGGACGGTGCAACACGCAAGGCACGCATTCTGAACAGTGGCCGCTAATCTTACCCCACAAGAGATTGCGTGCCCGGCGGAAGGGGTGCAGGCCCCTCTGAGCCGGACCATCCAGCCCCGATCTGGTGCGTTCCCCTTTGGGCGCAGGTGCGGCACGCACAAGCGCAGCGAAGGGGAACGCGGTTATTGACACTTCAGCCGAGAACACGCGCGACTAAAGTCATGCAGATGAACCGGCTTATGCCGGTCGTTGCCATCACACGCAAGATGTCATATGACATGGCGACCGTGAAGATCCAGGAAATGTATTGCGTCCAACCTGCCATGATGCCAGGCCACTGGTGCAATTGAGTTCAGACTCATATCAGAGGCCGCTTCCATATGGGCAACGGCATTTCTGCTCAATCCAATCTTTTTTGCGATGGCCATCCAATTGCTGTCGACGGCGGCTTTAATCCCTTCAATCATGTGCTGTGCCTCAAACGGATCGATGCCATACATGTCTGATGATTCCAAAGCCAGATCAAAACACATCGTGCTGTCGCTTTCTGTCATGTTCAGAGATAGAGAATCACCGTCAATACGCGGATTAACATCAAACATAGGCGATAAGCTCCAGCCCTGATCTGAAAGAAAGAAGGCATGATTTTGCAAAATGGTCATCTGTATTCGAAACGGCAATACTGAAAACGATGCGTTTCCAAAGTTCAATCAGATCTTTTGTGGGAGATGCGCCATTCGCTTTCATGAATGATGCGATATCCAAATAACTTGACCTGGATCCGTCTAGCGGCTCACTTAGTCTGACTCGTCCGCCAGCTCCAGTCTGCGACCAAAAACAAGCGATACATGGTGTCCTTGATCGATTCTTATTGGCATTTCCAGTTGTTTTCAGCTGCTTTACCCGGCCTGAGCAACATGGAGTAGCAATTCGACCTCCAGCAACAGGACACGATCAGCACAGGTTTGAGATTGAATCATCATCGGTTTTGTTGTATAAATATGCTTGTGCGGCCTGGCGGTCACGCGCGTGGGCGCGTCCTGCCAAAACCCAACGCCGCATTTTGAACAGAAGTGGAGAGACAACATGAAAACGATCAGAAAAGCAGCTGCGATGCTGCTGGCCCTGGGCCTGCTCCTGGGCCTGGCCGCCTGCAGCAGTGCGGAAACCGTATTTATCAGCAGCCAGGCTGACCTGGCCGGCAAGGTGATCGGCGTCCAGCTGGGCACGACCGGCGACACGATCGCCAGCGACGATGTCGCAGCCAAGACGGTTGAGCGCTACACCCGCTATGTCGATGCCATCACCGCCCTCAAGCAGAAGAAGATCGACTGCATCGTCATGGACCGCGACACAGCGATTGAGATGGTCAACGCCAACACCGAGCTGACCCACCTGGATGTCGGCTTTGAGCCGGAGCAGTATGCCATCGCCGTCCAGAAGGGCGATACTGACTTGCTGGCCACCGTCAACACGGTGATCAAGGCGATGAAAGCTGACGGCAGCCTGGAGGCGTCCTTTGCCGCCCATGAAGGCTCCAAGGGCTCCGCGCCTGACCTGAACGCCGGCGCGGCCGGCGGCATCCTCAAGATGGGCACCGAGTCGGGCTTCGCCCCCTACGAGTACATCGCCGATGGCAAAGTGGCCGGTGTCGACATCGATATCATGGCCCGGATCGCCAAAGAGCTGAACATGGAGCTGCAGATCGAAGACATGCCCTTCGACAGCCTGATCACCGCCCTGAGCAGCGGCAAGATCGATGTCATCGCCGCCGGCATGACGATCGACGATGAACGCAAGGTCAACGTCGATTTCTCGGATCCCTACGTCGACGCCAGCCAGGTCGTCGTGATCCGCAAGACCAGCAAGAAATGAAACCGGCCTTAGGCAGAGGCTTCGGACAGGACCGCACGAAGACGGTCACGGTGGCG
>JAAZFW010000065.1 GCA_012511525.1 Clostridiaceae bacterium | reverse complement strand
GGCTACCCGGCGTCGGTCGAGCTGGACGACACCAGCATTTTTACGGTCTATTACCAGAAAGCGGCCGCGGGAGAGAACGCCTCCCTGCTCTGGACACGTTGGAACCTGCATGGTGACGCGCATGGATAAACAGGATCTTTTCGTCATCTATGGCCGTGACGCCCGCCGGATGACGCTCGACCTGCTCGAGCAGATCCGGCCGGAGGTTGGATTGGCTAAAACCGCCCGGATCGGCATCAAGCCTAACTTGGTGGTGGCCAAACCGGCCGAGACCGGCGCGACGACGCATCCTGAGCTGGTGGCCGGCATCCTCGCCTACTTTCAAGGAAAAGGGTTTGACAACCTGGTCATCCTGGAGGGATCCTGGGTCGGCGACCAGACATCGCGTGCCTTTCGAACCTGCGGCTACGAGGATTTGGCGCGCCGCTTCCGGGTGCCCCTGATCGACCTGCAGCGCGATACGGACCGGACGTGTTCAGGCGGCGGGATGCAAATCGCCGTTTGCGAGCAGGTCCTGCAGCTGGATTATCTGGTCAATGTGCCGGTGCTCAAGGGCCATTGCCAGACCGGGATGACCTGCGCGCTCAAGAACCTCAAGGGCTGCATCCCCAACCGGGAGAAGCGGCGCTTTCATAGCCTGGGCCTGCATCGCCCGATCGCGGCCCTGAACGCGATCGTCCGCCAGGACCTGATCTTGGTCGACGGTCTGTGCGGCGATCTCAATTTCGAGGAGGGCGGCCACCCGGTAGCCATGAACCGGATCATCGCGGCGCGCGACCCGGTCCTGGCCGACAGCTTCGTCGCCTCCCTGATGGGCTTTTCGAACGACGAGATTCCATACATTGGCTACGCCGAGGCGCTGGGGGTTGGCTCGGCCGACCTGTCCCGCGCCCGGATCACGGCCCTGAACGACGACCTGGGAACATCGAAACTGCCTAAGATCCGAAGCCTAGGCACGCTCACGCGCCTGATCGCGGACTTGGACGCCTGCTCGGCCTGCTACGGCAGCCTGGTGCACGCTCTGGAACGTCTGCGCGAACACGGCACCCTGGGCACGATCAGGCAGCCGCTTCGGATCGGGCAGCGCTACAAGGGTCAATCGTGCGACGGGATCGGCATTGGGTCATGCACGGCCGGTTGCGCCCGACACCTGCCGGGTTGTCCGCCGGACGCCCGGTCGATTGTCCGTTTCCTGGAAAATTTGCCTGACTGATCAGGCCTTGGGATCGGCGTAAAAATACCAGCGGCCCGGCCGGCTCTCATCGGGCTTGGCCTGACGGCGCAGCTGTTCGGCGTGGGCCGCAACCTTACGGAAGGCCGCTGCGTACTGCCCGATGATGTCGGTTTTGACATGCTTGAACCAGGGGATGGAGAAGATCTCGATCGACTCGGTCACCGGCAGCGGGCGGTCGAGCAGGCGCACATCGCGTTCGGCAAAGGCGACCCGGGTCGGTTTTGCCGTCTTCATGCCGTTGTAGTCCTGGAAGACCGGGTGGGTGTGCAGCGGCAGATTGCCACCGATCGACATGTTGTAGCCCTCGGCCTTGAGCGCCTCAGCGAAGCAGGAGAGGGGCAGGCCGCCCAATTCGTCCCGCTTGTAGATACCGTGCGGGCAGTACCAGCCGGCCATGGTGGATCCTGTGGCTTCGTCGACACGATGGGCTTTGAGCCCGGGCACATCCGCCAGCAGGTCCCAGAACAGGTTCATCGCCTGGCGGATCTCGGCACAGCGCTGGTCGTAGTACTTGAGCTGGACGCGGCCCATTGCCGAGCACATCTGGTTGACCCGGCCCTTGACACCGCCCAGCGGCATGGAGGCATAGCGCAGCAGGTCGTCGGTCTCGATGTAACGGCTGTTGTTGCGCTCATAGTGGGCGTAGGCCAGGGCGCGGTCGTGCAGTTCCCGGCTGTCGGTGACAACGATGCCCATCTCGCCGGTGGCAAAAGACTTGCCGATCATGAGCGACATCGCCGCGATGTCGCCGAAGGAGCCCAGCTTGCGACCCTTGTACAGGCCGCCCTGGGCGTGTGAGACATCCTCGATCACGCGCAGGTTGTGCTTTTGGGCGACGGCCATAATCTTGTCCATGTTGGCCGGGTGCGCCAGGTAATGCACCACCATGATCGCCTTGGTCCTGGGCCCGATGCAGCGTTCGAGGTCGTTCGGGTCGATGCAGAGCGAGTCCGGTTCGATGTCGGCAAAGACGACCGTAGCGCCCAGGCGGAAGGCCTGCAGGCAGGAGGCCCAGTAGGTTTTGCTCGGACAGATCAGCTCGTCGCCCGCGCCCAGGCCGCAGGCATACATGGCGGCTTCCACCGCCAGAGTGCCGTTGCAATAGGCGACCGCGTGGCGCGCGCCCTGCCAGGCTGCGAATTCGCGCTCGAACTGCTCGGTGATCTGCGTGCCGGACTGGGCGTTGGCCCGGAAGACCTCCAGGATGGCTTTTTCATCTTCGTGGGTCGTGATCGGCCAGCGGAAGAGTTTTTCGGGAACGGGGCCGATCGCGGGTTTGCCGCCGAACAGGGCCAGTTGGTCCATTTCGCTTGTCATGTCTGTCACCCCTTTACCAGTGGTAGTCGATTTTGACCGGCCGCTTGTGCCGGATGTCGTCCAGGTACTGGTCGCGCTTGTGCTGGATCGCCCGGACCTCTTCGGGAGATGTCTTTAAGGCGATGTCCGGATAGTTTTGCGTCAGGGGCGGCTGCCCGCAGGCCAGCACCCCGTACAGTTCGGGCCGCCGCTCCAGCAGGTGGCGGGCCCGCACGCTGTCCACGCCGGAAAACAGCGCGTTGAAGCCGTCCGGCACGACCAGGTCGAAATCCGGTGTCCGCTCCGCGCTGACCACCGTTTCCGTCTCGCCTCCGGCAGCGGCCAGAACCGTTCCCCGGTTGTCGATCACGCAGCTCTTGCCATAGGCGGCGTTGACGGACTGGATGTTCTTCGCGACGAGCAAAAAGGCCTGGTTGTCGGCCGCGCGGACGCGCAGCAGGGATTCGCCGATTTCGTGCTCCTCCAGGCCCCAGCCCATCGTCTGGTGCACGATGATATCGGCGCCGTTCAAGGCCAGCGCCCGGCAATGCTCCGGGAAGACGATGTCGTAGCAGGTCGCAAATCCGATCCGGCCGATGTCTGACGCCAGGACGCTAAACGCGTCCCCGGCTGAGCAGACCCATTTCTCGGAGGGCGGCAGGT
>JAAZFW010000064.1 GCA_012511525.1 Clostridiaceae bacterium | reverse complement strand
CTGCTCGACCAGGTAGGCGGCGTTCTCCTCGCCGTACTGAGCGACATATTCGGCGTAGGTCCGGTCGATTCCCAGTTGGGTCGCGATCGATACATTCTCCCCGTCTCCCTTTGCGTCGCGTTCGATCCAACCCGGCGACTTGAAATACGTGCCCGGCTTGGCGTCGAAATACGACCGGTAGGTTTCCCGGGAGCCGAGCAGCAGCGTGATGCAGTCATGCGCCCTGGGAATCACCAGGGGAATCGAGGCACTTAGGCCCCTGATCCCGTTATTGCACAAGCCATACACCAGCAAGATCGCGTCATAGCGCGCCGGATCGGTGCGATCAATTTCGCTTTGCAGCCGGTCCGCCATCTTCTGTTCGCCGATGTCGTGCAGACCCTTGGGCATGAACTGGAGGTCGACAATCTGTCGGCTCAGGGCAGCGCACAGGCACACCTCGCGGAACAGAATCTCGCAGGCGATGACCTTAAAGCGTTTCTTCGGCATCGTTACCTCCTGTCAGCGCGTGCCGTTGAATGCATGCACGGCTTCGATCATGGCAGCAATGTTGGCGACAGGCGTGCCGGCCTGGATATTATGGATGGCAGCAAAGACAAAACCGCCGTTGCGGGAGAAGATATCGCAACGCGCCAGAACCTGCTCCCGAACCTGACGCGGCGTCCCGAAAGGCAGCACATGCTGGGTGTCGACGCCGCCGCCCCAGAAGGTCAGATGGTCACCGTAGGTGTTCTTGAGATGTTCAGGTTCCATGCCGGCAGCCGAACATTGCACGGGGTTGATGACATCGAAGCCGGCCTCGATAAACAGTTTCAGGAAGGGTTCGATCGCGCCGCAGCAATGCTTGAACGTTTTCCAACTGGTATGCGCGTGAATCCAGCCGTTGATTTTTTTATAGTACGGAACATACAGGGCCTGAAAAGTCTCCGGCGAGCAGAACGTGCTCGTCTGCGTTCCGAAATCCGTGCCGCAGATAAAGGCCACAGCGACATCCTTGCCAACAGCTTCGTTCAGGACGCGCAGGTTTTCCAGGGCAATGTCCGTTTGCCTGGCGAACACCTGGTGGATGTAATCCTGACGGATCGCGGTCGAAATGTACCATTCCGCGACATCGCGAATACCCTTGGGGTGTTTCAGGAACGGCCCTGGGACCAGCGCCACGTCCCCAAGGCCCATGCCACCGAAGCTGGCCAGCACCGCCCGGCCGGTCCCGGCCGCCCGGCGGATCGCCGTCTTGAAGTGGTCCAGGTCCTCGTCCGTGATCAGTGTGAATTCCTCCAGGTTGTCTTCGGGGTCCAGGCGATCCTCGTCGAACGCCTCCTGACGGATGATCGCGTCAAAGTAAAAGCCGCCTTTGGGCATCTTCCCGCTGGGCGGCACGCCGGTATCCCCCTCTGGATAGAGGTAGGTGTTGCCCTTTTCATCCCTGGTGGTGTTGAACCGGCCGGGCACAAGCACCTCCAGCCCGCTGTCGAGCCGCCAGGGTTTCCAGTCCGCGCAGGGAAATCCGAACAGCGTATTGCGCCCGTTGACCCCTTCGATGTCGACGCCGATGGCCTCTTCGAGGTCCTCCTCGATCAGGCCCAGCATCTGGAACGGCTCGTGAACCTTGACCGGCCGCTTTTCCAAACCGTAGAAATCGCGCAGGGCTGCCACGCAGCTGACATGCATGCCGGAGCACATCGTCGCGCCAATATCCAGCGGCACCCGGTCCGGCTGGCGATGGTTCAAAGCATCCAAAACGCGTTTTCGCGCGCACATGCGCATCCTCCTCCCTATGACGAGTCTTGATCCTTTGGTCTATCTTTCCCGGCTGCCTTCTTCTGGTTGAGCTTGTACCACACCCCGTATCCGGCCAGGGCCAGGACGGCAGCCAGGGCAAAGACCAGGATAACCGTTCCATACTGCTTTTCGTTGATCGCGGCGCCGGCTATGGTCGAGGTGATCACCGAGGGCAAACGCGCGACCGATGTGATGAACATCCAGGTTCCCAGCTTCATCGGGGTCAGGCCGGCGACGTAGGTCAGGAGGTCCTTGGGCGTTCCGGGGATCAGGAAAACAATGAAGGCAAGCGTGTTCAGTTTTTTGGGGTCGTTGAAGATGCGGATCGAATCGATCTTCTCGGCGGGATAAAAGAGTTCGACAAGGGAACGGCCAAACTGTTTGACGGCCAGGAAAACCAGCAGGGCGCCCAGGGTGATGCCAACCAGGCAGATAAGGGCGCCCTGGTACGCGCCGAACGCATAGCCAGCCCCGATCTCGAGCGGCTCGCCGGGAATAATAGCCACAATGACCTGGACCGTCATCAGAAGGACGTAGGCAATCCGGCTGCCGACGGGATTTAGCAGGGCGAATGCCTGGGCCTGGTCCGGGTCGGCGATCGACCGGATCAGGGGCCGACCCCAGATATAATAGAGCAGCAGACTGGCCAAGATCAGGCCGAATAGAAGGATCAGCGCCGACAGGCGTTTCCTGCGCAGTGTTTTCTGTTCCTGCGTAAGGGTTTTTTTCTGCTGCATACCCGGCTCCTCAGTCAACGTTAACGTCGATAGGAGCATCATAACATGACCGGGGGATGTTCGTCACGGCAGTCCGCCGCCATTGCGCCATGAGCGGGGATTACGCGTCCAACCCGAACAACGCGCCGGGGCTGCGCCGCAAGGCGTCTCGGTAGAGGTCGACGACTTCGCGGACCGGCATGGCCATGCACCTGGCCCGGCCAATCCGCTGTTCCCTGACCAGTCCCATGCTGATTGCCGTGGCCTGAATCTTGTTCCAGCCGGGTTCGCGGGTTATCCCGGTCTCGACATACCACTGGTCGTCCGGATACAGTCGGCAAACGGACGGCGACGGCCTAAATCGCGCCCACAGCCAGGCCGGCATGTCCGTCTCAGCAAGATGCATGCTGGACATCCGGTTGATATCGACGCCGAGCAGCAGCGCTGTCCCATGGTTCTCATACACCAGGGAATACGCCGATTCGGCGTAGCGGTCGGCGTCCCGTCCCCAGGCCGCGACACGCAAGGTGCCGGAACCTGTCACCACATCCGCCCGTCTCCGGAAGGTATCGGCGATGACGCCCATGCCGCTGGGCAAGTCCGAACCATCCGGATAGACTTGCACTTTGCATGTCAGACCGTTGGCCCGGTCTTCGTCTGTCAGATCCATAATCTTCGATACGGTGTACGCCGACATCACGATCGTCCCTTCTGGGCCGATGACATGCATGAGCGCATCGATAACGGTGTCCGCGCCGCCTTGAACAAACCCGAAACGGCTCAGCGAACTGTGCACCTCGACACATCGGCCGGCGGACAGGCCCAGTCGGCGCAACCCCTGCTCGATGTCTCCACGGGTCAACGGAATAATAGCTTCCTGTGTCATGCGATTCCCCCGTTATATTAGGTCCGCATTCTGTCCTCACCTTTGCATAGCAACTGCCCGTTTGTCAAGGCAACGCGTGTCCCTCGCTCATCAGCCGGACGACCGTGCAGCGCCCGGAAAGCTTTCCGGCAAAAAGCAAAAAAACCTGCATCAACAGGGATCTGACCGGGAAAGTCTTTTGCGTCCGATTTATTTCACAAGCCAGCTCGTTCCCGATGACCCATCCAATTGGTTTTTGTTCATCAATATAGAACATTTAAGATCGCAAAATCGCCCGCACAGCGTGTTGGTGTTGACACGCTAAAATGAGGGGCGTAAAATAATGCTGTTTGCGCTTATATTTTTACATCACTGAGACTTACTTAAACTATGCTGCGCAGCATGGAACCGTATTCTTGGCAAGAGCAAAGGAGACAATATGAAAACGACGTATGAAACCTTATTGAAAGAACGCATGAGCCGCGAAAGTTATGCTAAGCTGACAGCACTTAAGAACGAGAAGCTTCTTGATTTTGTCGGCTTTTTTGTTGACCATTGCGACCCGAAATCCGTCTTTGTCTGCGGTGACAGCGAACAAGACATCCAGTATGTCCGGGACCAGGCGCTAAAACTGGGCGAAGAACTGACGCTGGCCAACAGCAAGCAGACGATCCACTGGGACGGCTACGGGGACCAGGCCCGCGACAAGGAATCGACGCGCTTTTTGGTATACAAAGAGAACCTCGAAAGCATGAAAACGCTCAATTCGGTCGAATACGAGGCCGGCTACCAGGAGATTCTCGGCATCGCCAAGGGCATCATGAAAGGCAAGGAAGCCGTTGTCCTGTTCTTCTCTGAAGGGCCGACCGAAAGCCCGTTCACGATCCCCTGCGTTCAGTTTACCGACAGCTGGTATGTCGCCCATTCCGAAACCATCCTGTACCGGACAGCCTACAGCCATTTCATGAAGATGCAAGACGCCCATAAGGACGATTTCTTCCGCTTCATCCATTCGGCAGGCCAATTGGACGAAAAGGGCAACACGGTCAATCTGGACAAGCGCCGGATTTACATGGACACGCAAAACAACATTGTCTATTCGATGAACAACCAATATGCCGGCAACTCGATCGGCCTGAAAAAGCATGCCATGCGCCTGGCGATCAACAAGGCGCGTTATGAAGGCTGGCTGTGCGAGCACATGTTCGTCATGGCCGCCGTCGACGCAGACAAAAAGCGTAAAACCTATTTCTGTGGCGCTTATCCGTCGGCTTGCGGCAAGACGTCGACGGCCATGATCCCCGGCGAGCAGATTGTCGGTGACGACATCGCGTATTTCCGCAACATCGACGGCGAGTTCAGGGCGGTTAACGTCGAGTTCGGCATGTTCGGGATCATCAAGGATGTCAACGCCAAGGACGACCCTGTCATTTTCGAAAACCTGAAAAAGAACCAGGAAGTCATTTTCTCCAATGTCCTGATGGGACCTGACCGCCAGCCCTACTGGCTGGGCATGGGCGAGGAAGCCCCAAAGGAAGGCCGCAACCACTTTGGCGCCTGGCACGAAGGCGTCAAGGACAAAAAAGGCAAAGAGGTCGATCTGGCCCATGGCAACGCCCGTTACACGATGCGCCTGGACTACCTCGCCAACATCGACAAGGCAGGGTTTGAGGCCAAAGAAGGCGTCAAGGTCGAAGGCATCCTGTATGGCGGCCGCGACAGCGACATCACAGTCCCGATCGAGGAATCGCCGAACTGGAAAGACGGCATCCTGCTCAAGGCCGCCACACTCGAATCCGAGACAACCAGCGCGACGCTGGGAGCAGAGGGCGTGCGCAAGCCCAGCCCGATGGCCAACCTCGACTTCGTCTCCTATCCGCTCGGCGAATATACATCCAATAACATTTCGTTCGGCGAGAACGTCACGACAGCGCCCAAAGTGTTCAGCACCAACTACTTCATGCTGAGCGAGGACGGTAAATTCATGACCAGCAAGCTGGCCAAGCGCGTCTGGCTGCACTGGGCGGAAGGCCGCATCCATGGCGAATACGACGCCTACGAGACCCCCACAGGCAAAATTCCCAAGTACCAGGATCTGGCTGCGCTGTTCAAAAAGTACCTGGACGAGGATTTCACCGAAGCGGACTACACCTACCTGTTCACCTTCCGCTGCACCAAGTGGATCGAGAAACTGGAGCGGACCAAGGCTTTCTACGCCAAGATGGATCCCGGCACGCCCAAAGACATCTTCGCCTACTGGGATGCCACGATCGAGCGGATCAAGGCCGCCCGCGCCCGCTATGGCGACCTGATTAAGCCCGGCCAGTACCAGGGCTGAAACAATTAGGAAATCAAGCCCCAAAGCCCTGTTCCGATTAACCGGAGCAGGGCTTTTTTGTGTCCCGCCCGCCTTATGCCTTTCCGCCAACAGCGGTGACACTGTCACAAACAAGGGGCCTGACTCCTGTCATGATGATTTTTAGGGAGGGATGATCAATGGAAACAAAGCTATTGGTTCGGGTGCCTAAAGCCGATTCTTGAGAATTGCCACAAAAATCAAGCTGGCGCTTTTCCCGGCGTTTTGTAACCCTTAAAAATGGCAGTGCCGTAGAACCGCTGCAAAAGCAAAGAAATAGCCTGATCGGCTGCCCAATCCAGTACCCTTCTTGCGTT
>JAAZFW010000489.1 GCA_012511525.1 Clostridiaceae bacterium | reverse complement strand
GCCTGCTCGCGGTTCCCCTGATCATGCTGCTGGGCCTGATGCTCTTCCCGCTCGACCGGGTGCTGGCGCTCTCCATCCTGATTCCGGCGGCGGCTCCGGCCGCGGCGGCGACCGCGATCTTCGCCGGGCGCTACAACCAGGACACGACGCTGGCGACCCAGCTGGTGACCGTAACGACATTTTTATCCATTATAACGATGCCCTTGCTGATCCTCTTCTATGATCTGTTTGTCTAAGGGACTGTTAAGAAATTAGCAGCTCTTTTCATCGAGAGATTGATGAGTCTGGTCAATCTCTCGGAGAACCTATAGAGCTGCTTGTTGATGAACAGTCCCTAAAAGGCCGCGTTCTCCGGCTGCTCCGGGACACCGGCCGGCAAAACGGCCGGATCTGGTTCCGAGGCGCGGCGGTCTTCGATCCGCATCAGGGGTTTGATCATAAAGCAGGCGATTCCGATCAGGGTGCTGATCAGGCCGGGAATATAGACGATCGGCATCAGGCCGATCACGTTGGCCAGCGGTCCGGCGATCGCCAGGCTGATCGGCATCGACACCATGCAGACCACCGTCACGATCGACATGACGCGCCCTTGCATCTCCTTGTCCACCTTGGCCTGCATGATCGCTGTGGCCGGCGAGTTGATGTAGGCCGAGCAAAGCCCGCAGAGCGCGATCAGGACCAGCACGACCCAGAACCGGTCTGAAGCCACCAGGGCGATCCCGGCCAGGCCCAGGCCGCAGATGATTTGGGCGATGTTGATGCTGACGATCTTGCGCTTGAAGCCGCCCCAGATTGACAGCGACAGGCTGCCGGCGATCACCCCGATGGCCAGGGCCATCTCGAACAGGCCGTATTCGCGGGCACCGCCGTTAAAATGGCGCGTGATGATCAAGGGCATCATCGACAGGACCGGAGCCAGCAAGAAGTTGGACAGGCCGAAGACGAGGATCAGGGCCAGAAGCCCCTTCCATCGCAGGACATACTGGATGCCGATTTTCATGTCCTGCATGTAACCGGCCAGCGGATGTCCCGCCCTGTCCGACTGGCTGACGCTGGGTATGTGAGACGGCAGCAGCAGCAGGATGGCGATCCCGGCGCTGACGACATCGATCAGAAGGATCTGGGCCAGAGGCAGCCATTCGATCAAGAGGGCGCCCATGAGCGGCGCCAGGAAGCTGATCGCCGAGCGCAGAATCTGCGTCACGGCTGCGGTCCGGACCAGGTGGATTTCCGGGGCGATCAGCGGGATGGCGGCTTCAAAGGCCGGCTGGTGGAAGGCGCTGCCCGCCGCGCGCAGGAACAGCAGGATGAAGATCAGCCAGATCGGCTGATAGCCCAGAATCATCAGCACCGCCATGATGAGCGTGACCAGAGCGACAAAGGCATCTGCCATCATCATGACCAGGCGGCGGTTGATCCGGTCGGCTACGACGCCGGCCAGGGGGGAAAGCAAGATAACCGGTACCAGGCCGGTAATGGTCGCCAGGGAAAGGATCACGGTTGAATCGGTTTCGCGGGTCAGCCACCAGATGATCGAAAACTGGACCAGGCCCGACCCGATCAGGGAAAAGGCCTGTCCGCCCAGGATCAATGAAAATTTCAACTGCCAGGTGAAGCTGTTCCGTCCTTTTGCCATCAACGCGTCCCCTTTTCGCCCTCTGTCCGCTTCTTGCCTGCATCAGTTCGGATGATTGTTTATTATACCGTGACGGGACGGCCCTGCATAGACGAATTTATCGCGATGCAAAATGGCGGGCCCGATCGCAATCTGACTTGCAGGACGATATGGGATCGTATATAATCGGGGAGCGCGGCGAGGTGTAGCGCAGTTGGCTAGCGCGCCTGCTTTGGGAGCAGGATGTCGGGGGTTCAAGTCCCTTCACCTCGACCAAATCAAATACCATCTATTGATAAAAGGAATTTTGTCAGCAGGTGGTTTTTTGTTTGCTCGAAAGTGCCTTATTTACGCTGCTTTCGGACTTTGTGCTTTCTGCATTGTAGCAATAGTTGGTGT
>JAAZFW010000488.1 GCA_012511525.1 Clostridiaceae bacterium | reverse complement strand
GACGGGAAACTGAGCTGCCGTTTGACCAGCATTTTTTCAAAGCTTTCATTGCACCACGTTGCCTCCTGGAAACGGAAGCGTTGGGCGATACCTGGGCTAATCCCAAAGGATCGTATCAGACCTATGCCGCAGCACGTGAGGTCTACGCGCTGCTGGGCTGTGATGATAACATCGGTATCCGCTATCGCCCGGGCGGGCACGACCATACCTTTGAGGATTTTTGCGTGCTGCTGGATTTCATGGAGAACCGGCTGCTAAAGGAACCATTACCCGATGTGTTTCGCATGAATCCGTTTGCGGACATGCCCTTCATCGGCTAAGCATGCTTTCTGCGGCAGACGCATGCTCTTGACTAGCCCTCCGGGCATTTTAGCCATCTGCCAATCCGGCAGGGTGGGTTGACGTACCCGGAGACTCTTGACAAGCGGCGAAAACGTGTAGATACTGATTTGGCAGATGATAGGCAGCAGGGACGCTGCCGGTGTCAGCTGGAAAGCCAGCCGGCCACCCGCGAAAACATGATGAACAGGAGCTGTCGCATGCCCATTAAAATTCCCGACAATTTGCCGGCCGCCGTTATCCTGGAGCAGGAAAACGTTTTTGTCATGCATGAGAACAGGGCTTACAGTCAGGATATCCGCCCGCTGCGTATCCTGATCCTCAACTTGATGCCCAATAAAATTGTGACCGAAACACAACTGCTGCGGTTGCTGGGCAACTCGCCGCTTCAGGTTGATGTTGACCTGATTTATACAGCTACCTATAACCCCCGCAACACGTCCTCCGAACATCTGACCAAATTCTATGAGACTTTTGAACAGGTCAAGGACCGGCGGTATGACGGTATGATCATCACCGGAGCTCCCGTTGAACTGATGCCGTTTGAAGAAGTCGCTTATTGGGACGAGCTGACAGAGATCATGCATTGGAGCCGTTCCCATGGCTATTCCACCTTGCATATCTGCTGGGGTGCCCAGGCTGGCCTCTATTATCACTATGGCGTACCCAAGTACGAGCTTGCGGCAAAAGTGTTTGGCGTTTTTCCGCACAGCAGCAGCTGGACAAGGCCGGTTAAGCTTTTCCGCGGCTTTGATGATGTCTATTATATCCCCCACTCCCGCAATACAGAGGTGCGCCGCGCCGATTTGGAAAAGATCAGCCAGCTGCGTATTCTCTCCGAGTCAGAGGTGTCCGGGGTCTATGCCGTCGCGGATCTGACCGGGCGCCAGATCTTTCTGACCGGCCACTCTGAATACGATCCGCTGACCTTGAAATACGAGTATGAGCGCGACCTGGAACGCGGTCTGGCTATTGATCTGCCGGTCCATTATTTCCCGCAAGACAATCCGGAACAGGCACCCATTGTAAACTGGCGTAGTTCTGCCTATTTGCTGTTTGCCAACTGGCTGAACTACTATGTCTACCAGGAAACACCCTACGATCTTTCTGCACTTTCCGGACAGGGCCGCGAAAACACGCCAACGACTATGTAACTCAAGTTACTGCGAAAAAAACATGGAAACGATATGCTTGAAAAAATATTCATTGATCCCGTTCTGATATGTTGATGGAGGTTCATATGGCACTAAAAGTTCAATCTGACAATTTTGATGCGTTGGTCATGAAAAGTGACAAACCTGTCCTGCTTGACTTCTGGGCGGTCTGGTGTGGTCCGTGCCGCATGGTCGCACCGACGATCGACAAACTGGCTGAAGACTACAAAGACCTTGCTGTCGTCGGCAAAGTCAATGTCGATGAAGAAACCGATCTGGCTGAGCAATTCCGGGTTATGAGCATTCCCACCATTTATCTGCTGAAGAACGGTCAGGTGGTTGAGCGTATGGTTGGCGCCCGTCCCTATGCGGAACTGGCAGCCTTGCTGGATAAACACACCAATAAAGCCTGAAACCCAGTAGCCCCGACAGGGTGAGTAACCTTCCACATGGATT
>JAAZFW010000487.1 GCA_012511525.1 Clostridiaceae bacterium | reverse complement strand
CGGTGAACAACCGCTCCGAGACGGTGCTGCTGTCAGGCCTGCGCCCGCATCTGACGCTGGCCGAGTTCGACACCGATCGCTACGAAACGGTCCTTTTGACGATGAGCAATCTGGCCAGCAAAATCCTGCGCCCGATCCCGGTCAAACTGGCCAGTGCAGGCTTTTTCCCCAACAACCCCTCGGTGCTTTACCTGGCCCCGATTGTCGATGAGCAGCTGCTCGATCTGCACCGCCTGGTTAACAACGACCTGGAACCACTCTGCACCACGTTTTCACCCCTCTACCGCGAAGATAACTGGGTGCCGCACTGCACGCTGGCCCTGGAACTGGATCAGGACACCTTTGCCGCGTCTTGTGCGGCCCTGGCCGAAGTCTTCACTCCGCTGGACACGCTTGCCGTCCAGCTCAGCCTGATCGCCTGCTGCCCGTTCTGCGAACAGGCGGTGTTCCCGCTCGGCCCCTTGCCGAAAGTCTGACCTTAGCCGATCATGGCCTCGAAACCGTCCAGCCACTTGTTGTTGGTCACCGCGAACGCGTAGTTGACAACCAGAACCTCCTGGATGCCATGCTTGGCGATGAATGCCGGCAAATCGGCACTCAGGCTGCGCGGGTCGATCACATAGACTTCCTGATAGTGGTTGAGCAGGAAGGGAACCAGCGCGTTGCCGAATGACTCTTTGAGGACGACGATCTTGCGCCCGTTGGTCAGGCTGGTCGTCAGGCGCACCAGCGGGTTGTCGCCCTGAATGAAGGCCAGGTACTTGTTGCTGCTGCCAACCTCGGTGCGTACCGCCTGGATGCGGTAGCCCTCGCTCATCGCCGTGCTGGTGAAGGCGATGCCCTCGCTCTCGACCGCCGGCAGGAAATACTCGACAAAATCCGGATTGTTTTTCAGCTTGCTGCTCTTGGTGTAGCGGTACAAGCTGCCCAGGAAATCGCCCGGCTCGATGCCGGTCGAAAAGGAGTCCAGTGCCAGCGGCGCGAAACCAGCCTTGTCGGCAAAGGCCTGGTAGGCGCAGTACGCACCCCGCGCGGTCCAGTGATGGTCGGTCCTGAAGTAAATGTAATCCTGCCACGTGTCGCGCAGTTTGCTGTAGGCGTCGACGGTCTTGATTTTGCCGTCAAGGCGGCCGTAGATGCTGCTGATCGCATTGGCCTGGTTGCTCGAGCCATCGTGGTAGTCGTCCGGTGAGTAGAACTCCAGGGCGGTCGGTGCGACCAAGCTGTAGACCTGGGCCGAATCAAGCTTGCCCTGCAGCCGGTTGATCAGCTTGACATAGCGTTCGGAGCGGCTTTCGCTGAAGTAGTACAGTTCCATCGCGCGATTGTCCAGGATGATCACCCCAGAGACCGTTTCGACTTTGCCGGTCGCCCCGGGCGTGGGGCCGGCGGTTGGCTGCGGTGTCGCGGTCGGCTGGGGCGTGGCCGTCGGTGCCACGGTCGGGGAGGGGTCGGGAGAAACGGACGGGCCGGCGGTCGGCGATGCGGTCACCGGCGGTTTATCGGTCGGCGTGGGCAGCACCACCTTGTCTTCCGGATCCGGTTCAAGCCGTTCGCCTTCGCCCAGGTCGATTTCGCCGCCAGGTCCGGCCACAATCTCGAGATCGCCGGCAAACGGCTTTTTCATCGCTTCGATCAGCTGGTGATTAACCTGAACGAAAAAGGAGCGGAAAGGGAACTGGTCCGAGAAAAAATCCTCGAAGGTGCGCGTGAACTCGCCGGTTTTCAGACCTTGCCAGCTGATCTGCGGCATTTGCTGCAGCGTGCGGTTTTCATCGGCTGAAACCGCTTGCACCGGCCAAAACGCGTTGACGACTGTCAGCAGATAGAGCGGGATCATCACCAGGGCGACCATGGCCATGTGATCTTTTTTCATGGTTCGCTTGCCTCCTCAGAAACGGAAATAGAGAAACGGGTTGTAGGTCGAACCGACCAGCGATGCCGTGCAGACAAAAAGCATCAGCACATTGACAGCCATCGCCGCCCAAGTGACCAGGCGCTTGCGGCGGTCCTGGCGTGGCAATCCTGTCAGAATCTTGGCCAGGGTGCGTGCCAGCGGGGTCGCTGCGATCACGGCGATCACAAAAAAGACGATGTTTTCCCTGAGCAGCAGGCCGCCCTCCAGGCGCCAGCCTGGCTGGCCGGACAGGCCGAACATCAAACGGAGCATGTGGAAGATGCTGCCGGCGTCGGTGAAGTAGAAAAAGACCCAGCCGATCAGGACGACAAACAGGGCATAAGCGTGTCCGACCGCGGCCGGCAGCTTTTGCAGGATCCTGCCCAGAACTTTTTTCTCCAGCCAGAGCAGCAGGAAAAAGTAGAGGCCCCAGAAGATGAAGTTCCAGCTCGCGCCGTGCCAAAGCCCGGTCAAACCCCAGACGATCAGCATGTTGCGCACCTGCTTTTTGCGGTTGCCGCCCAGTGGGATGTAGACGTAGTCGCGGAAGAACGTGCTCAGCGAGATGTGCCAGCGCCGCCAGAACTCGGTAATCGACGAGGCGATGTAGGGGTAGTTGAAATTCTCCTTGAAGTCGAAGCCGAACAGGCGGCCCAGCCCGATCGCCATGTCGGAGTAGCCGGAAAAATCGAAGTAGATCTGCAGGGCAAAGGCGAAAATGCCGGTCCAGGCCTCGATCACGCTCAGGCTGCCAAGGCCTGTGGCCAGCGTCTTGCCGACCAGCTGGCCGGCGTAATTGGCGATCAGGACCTTTTTGCCAAGTCCGATCAAAAAGCGGGTCAGGCCGCTGGAAAAGCCGCTCCAGGTCATCTTGCGATTGTCGATCT
>JAAZFW010000486.1 GCA_012511525.1 Clostridiaceae bacterium | reverse complement strand
GGGTTCGGCCAGTAAGCCGGGCTAGCAAGAGAAGGAGTGAACAAAGATGGCAGTCAAAAGCTTTAATCCGACTTCTCCAGCCAGGCGTCAGATGACTGTGGCCGATTTTTCTGAAATTTCGTCCAAGTCACCTGAAAAGAAACTGCTGGCCAAGAGAAGCAAAACCGGCGGCCGCAACAGCTACGGCCGCATCACGGTCCGCCATATCGGCGGCGGCAACCGGCGCAAGATCCGTGTCATCGACTGGAAACGCGTCAAAGACAACGTCCCGGCGACAGTTAAAGCGCTGGAATACGATCCCAACCGCACCGCCTACCTGGCCCTGCTCCAGTATACGGATGGCGAAAAGGCCTACATCCTGGCTCCGGAAGGCATTAAGGCCGGCTCCCGCGTCGTCAGCGGACCCGGTTCGGATATCGTGGCGGGCAACGCGATGCCCCTCGACAGCATCCCAGTCGGTACCGTCATCCACAACATCGAGCTCAAGCCCGGCAAGGGTTCCCAGATGGTCCGCACCGCCGGTGCCGGCGCCCAGCTGATGGCCAAGGAAGGCGCCTACGCGCAGGTCCGCCTGCCGTCCGGCGAAGTGCGCATGGTTTCGGTCAACTGCCGTGCCACCATCGGGTCGGTCGGCAACAGCGAGCATGAGAACATCAACATCGGCAAGGCTGGTCGCAAACGCCACCTCGGCGTCCGTCCGACCGTCCGCGGCGTTGTCATGAACCCCGTCGACCATCCGCACGGCGGCGGTGAAGGCAAGTCCCCCATCGGCATGCCGGGTCCGGTGACCCCCTGGGGCGTTCCGACGCTCGGCAAGAAGACCCGGGATCGCAAGAAACCTTCTGACAAGTACATTGTCAAGAGAAGGAACAGCTAATCAAGTGGAGGCTTGCGTGATATGAGCAGATCTGTAAAAAAAGGTTATTTTGTCCAGGACGCCTTGATGAAGAAAATCGAGGCCATGAATGCGAAGAATGAAAAGCGGGTTGTCAAGACCTGGTCCAGAGCTTCCACGATCTTCCCTGATATGGTCGGGCATACCATTGCTGTCTATGACGGCAGGAAGCATGTCCCGGTCTACATCACCGAGGAAATGGTCGGCCACAAGCTGGGTGAGTTCGCTCCCACCAGGACCTTCAGAGGCCATGCGGGATCAGAGAAATCCACTGCCGCCAAATAGGCTGCCGAAGGACAGAAGGGAGGAACACGATCATGGAAAAAAAGGTTATGAGCAAGGATTACCTGCTGGAAAACCGCGACGAGCTGCTGGCGCAGCATGCGTCTGAGAACCGGAAATTCCAGAAAAAGGGTTTTTTGAGCAAAAAGGAGCGCAAAGTCCTGGGTATCGGCAAAGACCAGGGCCGGGCCGTTGCCTATAACGTCAGGATTGCCCCCCGCAAGGTCGCGGTTGTCGTTGACCTGATCAAGGGGAAATCGCTTGACGAGGCGTACGCCATCCTTCAATACACGCCAAAAGCCGCGTCGCCCGTGCTGAGCAAGCTGCTCAAGTCGGCCGAAGCGAATGCTGTCAACAACAACAGCCTTTCGCGCGACAACCTGTATGTGGCTGATTGCTTTGCCAACCAGGGTCCGGTGATGAAGCGCATCATCCCCAAAGCCCGTGGCAGCGCAGCGAGAATCCACAAAAGAACCAGCCATGTGACCCTGGTTCTCAAAGAGAAGAATTAAGGAGGCTGACAGATGGGCCAGAAGGTAAATCCACATGGACTGCGCGTAGGCGTCATCAAGG
>JAAZFW010000485.1 GCA_012511525.1 Clostridiaceae bacterium | reverse complement strand
CGGTCCATATGCCGTCCTGCCCGATCAGCTGCTTAACCGAGGCGGCGCCCCAACTGGCGCGAAACGCCGAGACATTGCCGATGACCGCGTTGCGCGTCCGGGCCAATTCGCCCATCTTTGCGAATAAGTCGTGTGTGTCCCGGGCGCCGAAAGCCGTACGGAGGTTGGCATAGCTCGTAACAATCAGGTAATCGGATGCCCGGGTTGCCGCGAGCAGTTCCGCCGCGCTGATCGGGTAGGCCAGGTCAACGGTTTCTCTCCGTGTGATTCTGTCGATGTCATAGGAAATACGCAGGATGGACCCGATCGTCATCTCGCACCAGCTGTCATACAGGTCGCGCAGAATAGGCACGACCGAGTAACGGAGCGTCTTGGTCTGACCGGCTGAGATCAGGTAGAGGTTAGCTGTCATTTGGCTGTTGCAGGGCACCAGGTCGTCATTTTCGACCGTCTCAGCCGTCGGAAGCGGGCGGTAATCGCTGTCTCCCCGGCTGTAACGGGCGTCGGCGACACACTGCAGCTGCTCGTGCTGGTCTTCGACCACCACGTTGGCCGCATCGACCGTGCCGGTGTTGGTGATATGCAGCGTTACTTCAAACGAACCGCCGCTCTGGACAACCTCACGCCTAACCGACAGCGTGACAGACGGCCGGCTGGCCCTGCTGAAACGCTGGCTGTCGCTGCCCCAGTTTCCAGCCGTATCCTGTACCTGGATCCTGAAGACATGCTCGCCAACATCCAGGCGGGTGGCGTTGTACGTCGCGCTGACGACATAGACCGGGGACAGCACCGGGGTGATGTTCAGAGGAGGACTGAAGGTTTGCTGACTGATTTGCGTTTCATCGATCCAGAACTGGATCTGGCTGATATCTAGGCCCAGGTCATGGCTTAGCTCGGCACACAGGATAAAGGCACTCGTAACCGGGTTTGATTCCTGTGGCTGGGTGATGGTGACGTGTACGGGAGACAATTCAGCTGCCAGACGATTGCGAACCTGACTGCTTTGACTGATCGCCGCCGACTCGCCGGTTTGGCTGATCGCGGTAGCCGTGAAAGCGTGGGGGCCGTCGCTAAATACAGTCGTATCCGCTTCCCAGATAAATGGCGCGGTGTAGTCTGTGAAGCAGATCTTGCCATCGATCGAAAAGCAGACGTAAGCTGTGCCGTCGCCCGTACGGGCAGCGATGACGGCATGTTTGCCAGATATCGAATCCGCCAGCTCCAGGGCAACCGACGGCCGCACGGCAGAAACCACGGGCAACATCCGGAAATAGCGGGTGGTGCTTCGGATGGTCCGTCCAGCCGCATCTGTCGCCGTCACCTGGTACCGGACGACCGCGTCCGGTGTCAGCCCGGTCAACACAACGCTGTGCTGCTGCAATCTCGCCGCAACGGTGACAAACTGCTCTTTTTGCCCGGGTGTACAGTATTGGACCTGGCCTTGACTGTCGTGGTTGGTGGCCCAGGTTATGCGGACAGAATCGGCCGTGATCTGCAGCGCCTGCGGCGTCTTGGTGAATGCGAGGAAGGCTGTGGCGACCTCGCCGACGGGCGTATCGGCGGGTGGAAAAAAAGTTGGTTCTGGTGTGGGCGACAGCATGAGCGTTGGCCGGATTGTTGACGTCGGTATGGGCGTCGCCGTCGGTGACGGATTCGGTTTCGCAGTAGGTAACGATGTGGGCGATGGCTTGATCGTCGGCGACGGCGAGGCCGTTACCGTCGGCGGTATCGTTGGCTTTGCTGTCGGCGTAGGCGACGTTTTTAGCGTTGGCCGGGTTGTTGGCGACGGCGCGGGCGTCACTGTCGGTGACAAAGTCGGTTTCGCAGTCGGTGACGGTGACGGGCGGGGCGCTGGCGTTATAGTTGGCGTGGGCGCCAGCGACAGGATTTCCTTACGTTCATTGTTGCTT
>JAAZFW010000484.1 GCA_012511525.1 Clostridiaceae bacterium | reverse complement strand
CATGCCGTGATCCTGGAGTGCCTGGTTGCGGTCGTCGAGCTGATCCCGGTCGGTTATCTTGCCGAAAACCCCCTCGTATCCGGTCAGGGAGATGGTCCCCTTGGCACCGTCCAGGGCAAAGTCCGGATGCTCGGCGACAAACAGGTCGAGAATCCCGATCGCCTCGCCCGTCCGATCCACGACCAGGCGTCCGTCGTCGTCCAGGCGCTGCGCGGCCACTTCGCCGCCTTCGTCCATAACCAGATCCCAGCTGTTGCCCGTTTCCCGCCGCGTGACATAATAATTGAGTCCCTCCAGCACCAGGACGAGCGGTTTCTTCCCCGGAGGCAGCTTGAGGGTCTGGATCTGACGCTCGGCGTCATAGAGCCGGTCCGCATCGACCAGGATGTAGCCGTTGGCGTACAGCGCTTCGAGCATGGCGGAGAACTCGGTGGTTGTCAGCATCGAATCCTGGGCCGCCGCGGCGTAAGCATCGCCGTCGAAAGCCTTGGCCGGATTGTTGATCAGCGGCTTGACTGTGATGAACTCGATCGGGCCCTGGTAAACGTCGCGTTTTTCCGGCACATAAGGCGCGCATTGCTCCAGGGCGATCGCAATCTGCGCCTGGTCCGGGTAAACCGCCTGCAGCGCGATCAGCTCCTGCTGGGCCGACAGGTAACGCCCGCCGGACATCTGTCTGCGGACCGCTTCCATCAGGGGCTCGTACATTTCGTTTCGGCAGTTTTCGGCAAGAAGCAGCAGTTGCTCCCGGGCAAAACTGCCCAGATCATCCTGTGACAGCAGTTGCTGCCAGCCTTCCCAGGACGCCCAGTACCGCCCGGCCGCCAGGTCGGCCGCCGCAGCTGCAGATAGCGGGCGCAGCGCTTCGATGCGGTCGAACTCGCCGCTCAACCCGCTGACGCCCTGGCGGACGTTGGCCAGGTTTTCAAGTTGGTCAAAAGCCAGGTCCAGGGCCGCCCGGTCGATCTCCATGAGCAGGAAACGGCGCCCCAGGGCGCGCATGGCCGTGATCAGGCGTGAGGCCGACAACTCTTCCAGGCCTTCGGCCAAGGCAATCTCCTCATGGCTGAGTACGACGCCGTTCGCCAGCTTCTGCTCGATCCGGTCCAGCACCGATCCGGTCTCCTGCTCCATCGCCTCGAGCGCGCTGCGGTAAAAGGAATCCGGGTCGGCGCCGTCGGCAAGGGCTTTTTCCCGGACCGAACGGTAAACGGAAACCGCCTCGCCGTAGCGGCCTTCCGACATGGCTTTTTCGAATTGTTCCAGGGACTGCTCGGCGCGCAACGTGCGGACATGGAGGATCAGGCCAACCGGCACGGCGACCAGCAGGGCCAGAACCATGAGGCCGATCAGGACGCTGCGGAACAGCGGCCTCTTTACCTCGTCTTCCTGGATGGTGTATCCCCGTGCCATGTCAGATGCTGTCCAGTCCCAGCTGCCGGTCCTGCAACGTTTCCTCTTTCAGGTAGGTGCCGACGGCCGGGATCTTGCGGGTACGGTAGTACTTGTCGTCCGCGATATTCGATTCGGACAGGCGCCGGCAGCTGGCCAGGGTACTGCCTTTCTTGGACAGCAGCACCTGGACGCCCTGGTTGGTCCGCGTGGGCTTGACCGGTACCTTGGCGCTGTTGAAGACGAGAACCTTGTGGATGTTGCTTACGGCGACAAAATCGTCGTCGGCTTCAAGGAAAAAAATCCGGACCACCGGTGAGGCCGTGCTGTAGGCCTTGACCAGCTTGCGCCGGTTGGTCTTGGTTTCGTAGGCATTCAGGGGAATCCGGGCGAATTTACCGTTGGCAAAACCAAGCAGGACATGACCTAAGTAATCTTCGGTCATGTGGAGAAAGACGATCCGCTCGTCATTTTCCATCTCGAGCAGGTTGGGCGTGTATTCGCCAAGGTCAGACGGCTTGTGGTCCTTGATGTCGTAGCACTTGAGCTTGTAGACATTGCCGCGGTCCGAGAAAAACAACACATCCGCCTTGTTCTTGCCCTCGATTTCCTGGACGATCTTGTCTTCTTCCTTGGTCTTCAGCTCGCCCGCGCTGCGCAGCGAAGTCAGGGCCATCTTCTTGATGTAACCGTGCTCGGTCAAAAACAGGCGCAAGTTGTAGTCTTCGATCAGCTGATCGGGTTCGAACGTGTCGATCTCCTTTTCGTGGACCAGCCTGGTCAATCGCTTTTGGCCGTATTTGGCCGCGATTCGCTCCAGGTTGGCGCAGATCTGATCGTCGACGCGCTCGCGGTTGGCCAGCATATCCTCCAGATCGGCGATCTCGTCGACCAGCGTCTGGATGTCAGCTGTGCGCTGCAAAATGTACTGGCGGTTCAGCTGGCGCAGACGGATCTCCGCGACGAACTCCGCCTGCACGGTATCGATGCCAAAGCCGGCCATCAGGTTCGGGACGACCTCCGATTCCTTTTCGGTCCTGCGGATGATCCGCACCGCCTTGTCGATGTCCAGCAGGATCTTCTCCAGGCCTTGCAGCAGGTGCAGCCGGTCCTGCTTCTTCTCCAGGTCGTAGCTGATCTCGCGCCGCACGCAGGCGCGCCGCCAGGCCAGCCATTCGCCCAGCAGGGCGCGCACACCGAGCACGCGCGGCGTGCCGTTGACCAGCACGTTGAAGTTGCACGGGAACGTCGACTGCAGCGACGTGAATCGGAACAGCTTTTGCATCAGGGCGTCCGGATCGGTGGAACGCTTGAGTTCAAGGGCGATTTTCAATCCGTTCAGGTCGGTTTCGTCGCGAATGTCGTTGATCTCACGGACTTTGCCCTGTTTGACCAGGCCGGTGATGTCGTCGATGATCGCCTCGACCGTCGTGGTGTACGGGATTTCGACAATTTCGACCATGTTGTTCTTCTTGTCGAAGCGCCAGGTGGCCCGCAGCCGCATCGAGCCGCGGCCTGTCTTATAGATCTGCTCCATCTCGGCGCGGTTGTAGATCAGCTCGGCGCCGGTCGAAAAATCGGGCGCCGGCATGATCGACAGCAGGTCGCACCCCGGGTCACGGATATAAGCGGCGGCCGCCTGGCAGACCTCGGTCAGGTTGAACGAGCAGATGTTGCTCGCCATACCGACGGCGATCCCCTGGTTGCTGTTAACCAGAAGCGACGGGAACGCGGCCGGCAGCAGCAGCGGTTCCTTGGTCGTGCTGTCGTAATTGTCGATGAAATCGACACTGTTCTTGTCGAGGCCCGAAAAAAGCTCCTCGCAGATCTTGTCCAGGCGCACTTCGGTGTAGCGGGCGGCGGCATACTGCATATCCCGGGAGTAGACGCGGCCGAAATTACCCTTGGAATCGATATATGGGTGCAGCAGGGCGCTGTTGCCCCGGGTCAGCCGGACCAAAGTCTCGTAGATGGCCTGGTCGCCGTGCGGGTTGAGTTTCATCGTCTGGCCGACGACATTGGCCGACTTGGTTCGGGACCCGCCCAAAAGGCCCATGCGGTACATCGTGTAGAGCAGCTTGCGGTGCGACGGCTTGAACCCGTCGATCTCAGGGATGGCACGCGAAACGCTCACGCTCATCGCGTAGGGCATGTAGTTCTTTTCCAGTGTCTGTGTGATCGGCTGCTGCTGCAGCCTGTTCTCTTCGGGTTTTGCGGTCATGGTTCCTCCCGTTTCGTATCACGCTCAGCCGATGTCGAGCATATCCAGGTAGCGGTAGCCGTTCTCCTCGATGTGCAGCTTGCGGGCGGCCAGGTTGTCGCCCAGCAGCATGTCGAAGACATCCAGGGTCTTGTCCGTATCCTCCGCCACCACCTGGATCAGGCGCCGGGGTTCCGGATTCATCGTGGTCTGCCACATCATCTCCGGCTCGTTTTCGCCCAGGCCCTTGGAACGCTGCAAGGTGCAGCGGTCGGCGCCGAGCTGGCTGAGCAGTTCGCTCTTCTCCCGTTCCGTAAAGGCAAAATAGGTCTTTTCTTCCCGCTTGACCCGGTGGGTGATCTCGAACAGCGGCGATTCGGCGATGAAGATCTTGCCGGCCTCGATCAGGGACGGGGTCAGCCGGTAGAGCATTGCCAGGATCAGGGTGCGGATCTGGTAGCCGTCGACATCCGCGTCGGTGCAGATGATCACCTTGTTCCAGCGCAGGCTATCCATGTCAAATGCCGACAGGTCCTTGTTGTGCCTCGTCTGGATCTCGATGCCGCAGCCCAGGACCTTGATCAGGTCCGTGATGATCTCGTTCTTGAAAATGGCGTTGTACTCAGCCTTCAGGCAATTGAGGATCTTGCCCCGGACCGGGATGATCGCCTGGAACTCGGCGTCGCGGCCCATCTTGCAGGAACCGAGCGCCGAGTCGCCTTCCACGATGTAAAGTTCGCGCCGCGAGACGTCGCGCGTCCGGCAGTCGACGAATTTTTTGACCCGGTTGACCATGTCAACCGACCCCATCAGCTTTTTGCGCATGTTCAGCCGCTGCTTTTCGGCTGTTTCCCGGCTGCGCTTGTTGATCAGGATCTGCTCGATGACCCGGTCTCCCTCGGCCTTGTTCTCAATGAACCAGACCTCCATGCGGCTGCGCAGCAGGTCCGACATGAACTCGTAGATGTACTTGTTGTTAATCGCCTTCTTGGTCTGGTTCTCGTAGCTGGTCTGGGTCGAGAACGAACTGGAGACCAGGATCAGGCTGTCCTGGACATCGGTAAAGGTGATCTTGGCCTCGTTGCCCTTGTACTTGTCCCGCAGCTTGATCTGGCGGTCCAGTTCGGCGACAAAGGCGATCCGCACCGCCCGGTCGGGCGTGCCGCCGTATTCCAGCCAGCTGGAGTTGTGGTAGTACTCGATGCAGTTGACCGTGTTGTTGAAGCTAAACGCGATCGCCGCCTTGACCTTGTATTCCGGTTTGTCGGAGCGGTCCCGCCCCTTGCCGCTGCCCTCGATCTGGACCGGCGTGCTGATCCCCTTGCCCCCGTCCAGCTCGCGGACATAGCCCAGGATACCTTCCGGGTAATGAAAGGTGAAGGTCTCGCCGCTGGACTGGTCGTTGAGGATGAAGGTGATGCCGGCGTTGACGATCGCCTGGCGCTTGAGGATGTCCTTATAGTATTCGAGCGGGATCGCGATATCCGTAAACACGTCGCGGTCCGGCAGCCACTTCTGAACCGTCCCCGTTTTGCGGCTGCGCACCGGTTCCTTGACCAGGCCGCCGACGTTGTTGCCCTTTTCGAAATGCAGCTTGTAGCGGAACTGGTCGCGCAGCACTTCGACGTCGAAGTAGGCCGAGGCGTACTGCGTCGCGCAGGCCCCCAGGCCGTTCAAGCCCAGGCTGTATTCGTAGGACTCGCCCTCGTTGTTGCGGTACTTGCCGCCGGCGTAGAGCTCACAGTAGACCAATTCCCAGTTGTATCGGTTCTCCTTGGTGTTGAAATCCAGCGGGATGCCGCGGCCAAAGTCGCGCACTTCGATCGCGCCGTCACCAAAGCGCGTCACCTCGATCTGCGTGCCGTAGCCTTCGCGCGCCTCGTCGATCGAGTTGGACAGGATTTCAAAAAAAGCGTGTTTGCAGCCTTCGAGGTCGTCTGAGCCGAATATGACGCCCGGCCGCAGCCGGACGCGGTCGGCGCCCTTTAAGGACGATATGCTTTCGTTGTCGTAGGTCTGTTTGTTCGCCATGGCACACTCCTGCTTTGTTCCGGGTCCATCTCGCGACAGCGTTCTGAAGAAAGAAAACCGTTCTCAGTCGAACGGTTTTCTGGCGAGCCTAGGAGGACTCGAACCTCCGACCCACAGCTTAGAAGGCTGTTGCTCTATCCAACTGAGCTATAGACCCAGGATGTCCTG
>JAAZFW010000483.1 GCA_012511525.1 Clostridiaceae bacterium | reverse complement strand
TCCGTTCGGTTGTCGTCGTCTTGCCGGCGTCTATGTGGGCCATAATGCCGATATTTCTCGTATTTTCCAGCGAGAATTCCCTGGGCATTCAGTTAAGCTCCTTCCGAAATTACCATCTGTAGTGTGCGAACGCACGGTTGGCATCCGCCATCCGGTGCATATCTTCTTTTTTCTTAAACGAACCGCCGGTGCTGTTGAACGCGTCAATCAGCTCGTTGGCGAGGCGCTCGCGCATGGTGCGCTCGCCGCGCTTGCGCGCGTTCTCAACCAGCCAGCGCAGACCGAGCGTCTGCCGTCTTTCCGGCCGAACTTCAATCGGCACCTGGTAGTTGGCGCCGCCGACGCGTCTGGCTTTGACTTCCAGCATCGGCATGACGTTTTCCAGGGCCTTGCTGAAAACCTCGAGCGGATCTTGGTTGATACGGTCTTTGATCAGATCAAAGGCACCGTAACAAATGCTCTGTGCGACACCCTTCTTCCCGTCCAGCATGATGTTGTTGATGAGCTTGGTCACCCGAACATCGTGGTAGATCGGATCAGGGAGCACGTCTCTTGTTGGGACATGGCCTTTCCTTGGCACTTGTCTTCCCTCCTCTCATGATTATGCGGGACTAGGTGTCCCGAAATCATAGGTACTCACGTTTGGACCGTGTCTGTGCAGCTCTTACCATATCCACCGTGGTGTATGATGACAGTGTACTGATCACGCAAAAGTCCAACCTGCAGCTTTATTTGGTTTTCGCTGCCTTGGGTTTCTTGGCGCCGTACTTCGAACGGCCCTGCATCCTGTTGGCTACGCCAGCAGTATCCAGGGTTCCCCGGACGATGTGATAGCGCACGCCCGGCAGGTCCTTGACCCTGCCGCCTTTGATCAGAACGACCGAGTGCTCCTGCAGGTTATGCCCGATACCCGGAATGTAGGCCGTGACCTCTTCCTGGTTGGTCAGGCGGACCCTGGCCACCTTGCGCAGCGCGGAATTCGGCTTTTTGGGCGTGGTGGTTTTCACGACTGTGCAAACACCGCGTTTCTGCGGTGACGACAGCGCAACCTCGCGCTTCTTGAGCGTGTTCAGCGTGGACTGCAGTGCCGGTGACGATGACTTGTAGCTCTTGCTCTCGCGTCCCGATTTCACCAATTGGTTGAACGTAGGCATCAATACACCTCCTTTCTCAATCTGTCCTGTTCCATGCGCGGCGGCCCGCAAGCTGCCGCTACATAAAAAGACCCCTGCTGGGGTTTCAGGCACTTCAGTATAGCACCGTTCGCCGGAATTGTCTACAAAAAATTTTTACCCGGCCCGCTAAAAAGCGCTCAAAGACGCTTTTCCCGGTTGCCAGTCCGGCGTCCGGCGCTTAAAATGCAGTCATGGAACACGAGGAGGGCCCTATGGCTTACCGCATGCTGGTGATCGACCTGGACGGCACGCTGCTCCGGGAGGACAAGACCATTTCGGACGAGAATGCCGAGGCGGTGCGCCAGGCGCACGCGCGCGGCGTCACGATTGTGCTGGCGACCGGCCGGGCGACGGTCGGTGCCCGCTACGCGCTCGAGCGGCTGGCGCCGGCCGCCGGCGAATACCTGGTCACCTTCAACGGTGCCATGACCACCAACCTGGTCACCGGTCAGTCCCTGGCTGTCCACGAGCTGACCCGGGCCGATTACGATGCCATTGCCGCCTTTTTGGCCGGACACGGCCTGTTCACATACGCCTTCAGCCGCACCCGGAGCCTGGCGCCGTCACCGCACCCGATCATTGAAGCTGAGGCGCGCTTCAACACGATCCAGACCTCGGTGATCGACTTCGCCAGCTTGCCGCCCGACACCCCCCTGATCAAGGTCATGGCAACCGGCGATCCAAACCAGGTGGAAGCTGTTCTGCGGTCGATCCCGCCGGATTGGCAAAACCGTTACCAGGCGGTCCGGTCGGCCCCGTTCCTTCTCGAGTTTCTCCACCCGCTGGCCGGCAAAGGCCAGGCGGTCCGCGCGCTGTGCCGCCAGCTGGCGATCCCGGCCTCTGACGTGATCGGCATCGGCGACGCCGACAACGACACGGACCTGGTCCGGTGGGCCGGCCTGGGCATTGCCATGGGCAACGCCACCGAATCGCTGCTGGCCGTCGCCGACCATGTCACAGCTTCCAACGAAGACGACGGTCTCGCCAAGGCGATCCGGCGCTTCGTCCTGGCCGATCCGCCTTGCTCCGGCAAGCTGAAACCGTCATAATAGAATTGTAACGCAACAGCAAATGGAGGTGGAAACTTTGGCCGTCCAACGCTACGATTTTTCCGCAACCCGGCAATGGCTCGATCGAACCGTGCAGTCCGGCGCAGCCGCAGGGATCAGCCTTCAGGTAACGCGCCGCAACGAAACCATCCTGGCCACACAGGTCGGCTATGCCGATCTCGCCGCGAAAAAGCCAATCACCCCGGATACCATTTTCCGGATTTTCTCGATGACCAAGCCGGTCACGGCCGTCATGTTCCTGACGTTGTACGAAAAGGGCCTGGTGCATTTGCGCGATCCCGTCAGCGCCTATCTGCCCGGGTTCAAGGCCCCGTCGGTCTTTGTCCGCAAGGTCGACGGCTGGGACACGCGCCCGGCTGCGCGCGAGGTTACGCTGCACGACCTGCTGACGATGACCTCCGGCATCCCGTATCACCAGGGCGAGCATCCCGCCAGCCAGGCGATCGGCCGCCTCATGCAGGAGCAATACGGCAAATCTATCTCGCTGCCCGAACTGGCCAACCGGCTCGGACAGATTCCCCTCTGCTTCGACCCGGGCGCCAGCTGGCTATACGGCCTGTCGCTGGATGTGATCGGCGCGGTGATCGAGGTCGTCAGCGGCATGGGGCTCGCGGCCTATTTGCAGGAAGCGATCCTCGATCCGCTCGCCATGCGCGACACCGGGTTTTTTGTCCCGCCTGAGCAGCTCGACCGGCTGGCAACCCTCTACGGCGAGACAGACGGTCAGCTGCGACCGAACCCGGCCAACAGCCTGACGCCGGGAGACCCCTCGCGGCCGCCCTGGATCGCATACGGCGGCGCGGGTCTGTTCAGCACGCGTTCTGACTACACGCGCTTCGCCCGCATGCTGCTGGGTGGAGGCACCCTGGAAGGCCAGCGGATCATCAGCCGGCGTTCCGTCGATCTGCTAAGGCGAAACCACCTGACCGCAGAACAATTACAGTCGATCCCATGGGAAATGCTCCAGGGCTTTGGCTACGGACTGGCGGTGCGCACGCTGCTCGATCCGATTCCCGGCGGCAGCCTGCTCAGCCCCGGCGAGTACGGCTGGGACGGCGCGGCAGGAACCTGGTTTTGCGTCGATCCGAACGAGGACATGACGATCGTCTACATGGTCCAGCGGTTCCCCGCGGACCACATCCGCTTTATTCCGCGCCTGCGCGCGACGATCTACGCGGCTCTCTAGCGCAGCCAGACGAGTGCAGCCAGGTGGCAAAGAGCGCCGCCGTTGACGAACAAATGCCAGATGACGT
>JAAZFW010000482.1 GCA_012511525.1 Clostridiaceae bacterium | reverse complement strand
GAGCGGATGCCAAGCATCGGCTCATTTTTTATTTAGGGGGTGTATTCATATCGGCAAACAAAGCAGAGGTCTCCTGATCAACGAAGAGATCAGGTTCCCGAGAGTGCGCTTGATTGACAGCAGCGGCAGCATGGTGGGCGTTGTGCCTATTGCTGAAGCGAGAAGGAAGGCAGAAGAGGAGTCGCTGGACCTGGTCCTGATCAATGCCCAGGCCGACAACCCGGTCTGCAAGATCATGGACTACGGCCGCTACATGTTCGAACTGGCCAAGAAAGAACGTGAAACCAAGAAAAACCAGAAGACGACCAGTGTCAAGGAAGTCGGCTTCAGGATGACGACCGAAGAGCACGACATGGGGTACAAGACCAAGAATGCTTGCCGTTTCCTTGAGGAAGGCGACCGTGTCAAGGTCGTAATCAAGTTCCGCGGCCGAGAGATGGCCTATACCAGCCGCGGCTACGATGTCATGAAGAAATTCGCCCAAGCCTGCGCCGATTTCGGCCAGGTCGACCGCGAACCCAAAGTGGAAGGCCGTAACATGGTGATGTTCCTGGCGCCCCACAAAAATTAACAGCAGATGAACGGATCACGAGGAGGATTGGCACATGCCCAAGCAGAAGACACACAGCTCGTCTAAAAAGAGATATAAGATTACCGGTACCGGCAAGGTGCTGCGGGCCCAGGCATTCAAGAAGCACATCCTGGCCAAGAAGTCGACCAAGCGCAAGCGCAACCTGCGCAAGACCATCCTGGCTTCTTCGGTTGACCAGCACAACATCCGCCAGCTGATTCCCTACAAATAAGCTGGCCGCCTGAACCGCACAGCACTGAACGGAGGATATCGATATGACACGGATCAAGAGGTCGATCAGGACCAAAGCACGCCACAAGAAAATACTGAAGCTGGCCAAGGGCTATTTCGGCCACAAGAGCAAGCTGTTCAAGGTCGCCAACCAGCAGGTGATGAAATCCTTAAGCTACGCCTACCGCGACCGCCGCAACAAGAAGCGCGAGTTCCGCAAGCTCTGGATCACGCGCATCAACGCCGCCGCCCGTCTGAACGGCCTGTCCTACAGCCGCTTCATAAACGGCCTTAGCCGCGCCCGTATTTCCCTGGACCGCAAGGTTCTGGCGGATATCGCGGTCAAGGATCCGGCCGGTTTCGCCGAGCTGTGCAGCAAGGCGAAAGCGGCCCTGTGACCGGCCTGCCGCGCCGAGCGGCTCCAGTCCGGATCAAGGCAGCACACGCGTGAGGACGGGACGATCCCGTCCTCATGGCTTTTAGGAGCGACCGATGCCGCACCGGATCGAAAGCAAGCATAATCCCCGCTACAAACGCTGGCAGGCCATCGCGCGCGGCTCGAAAAAAAGCGGCCAGGTGTTTCTGGAAGGACAGCGTTTGTGCGCCGACGCGCTCGCGGCAGGGGTCGCGGTCGAAGCCGTGCTCCAGGCCGACACGATGCAGACTGCAGCGGCCGCCTGGCTGGACACGCTGCCGGACACGCTGGACCGCTATAACCTGCCCGACGCCATGTTCCGGGCCCTGTGCGACACGGCCAATCCCCAGGGCGTCGCGCTGATCTGCGCATCGCCGCTTCTGGAACGGCCGCAGGCTGGTGCGAAAAAAGACGGCCTTTACCTGGTCGCCGAAGGGATCAGCGACCCCGGCAACCTGGGCACGATGATCCGGACCGCCGACGCTTTCGCCTTTGACGGCGTGCTGGTGACCTCGGGAACCGTCTGGCCTATGAACCCGAAAGTGCTGCGGGCGACGATGGGCGCCGTCTTCCATGTCCCGCTTTTGGCTTTCGAAGACCTGGCGGGCGTGGTAAAATGGCTTAAAGAGGCGAATCTGCCCCTGGTCGTTGCCGATCCCGGCGGCGAAAATCCGCCGGAAGCCCTGCCGGGCCGCGGGGCCCTGCTCGTGGGCAGCGAAGCTCACGGCATCAGCCGCGAAGCCCGCGCACTGGCCGACGCGCTGGTCTCGGTGCCCATGCCGGGGCGATCCGAGTCTCTCAACGCCGCCTCCGCCGCCGCGATCTGTGCCTATGCAATGATGCGGCGCAAAAACCAGGAACATGATTAGGGAAAGGACAAGGTGCATGTGCGATGCAAATCATCGTCGTCGGATGCGGTAAAGTCGGTGCCTCACTGGCCGGTGTCCTGGTGGACCAGGGCCACGATGTCGTCATCGTCGAAAACGACAGCCAGCTGCTCCGGGCTGCGTCCGAGCTGGACTGCATCAAGATCAACGGCGTCCCGATCGACCGCGACGTGCTGCGCCAGGCCGGCATCGAGACGGCGGACGTCGTCTGTGCCGTCACCCAGAACGACAACATCAACATCATGGTGGCCCAGATCGCCGAGCATGTTTTCTTTGTACCGCGCGTCATCACGCGCATTTTCAACCCGGGCAGCCGCCCGGTGTTCGAATCGTTCGGCCTGGAGGCCATCTGTTCGACCGAACTGACCGTACAGGCCTTTTTACGCCGGATCAACCGCGAACAGGACGTTGGCCGGGAAACGCTGTTTGGCCGTACGGTTTTGTACAGTCGCGCGCCGGTCAGTCCGGATGTCGTCGGCGAGACGGTGGCCAACCTGACCGCCGACACAGGCCGGCTGATCTTTGGCGTCCTGCGTGCGAACGAGCTGCTGCTGGCCGATCCCGGCCTTGAAATCAAAGCCGGCGACGAGCTGGTTCTGGCGGAACTGGGCCAGGGGGGCTGACGCATGGCACAATCGATGCGCATTTTCATCATCGGCGGCGGCAAGCTGGCCTATTACCTGATCAAGACGCTGCGTCCGTACCGGCATGACATCGCCGTCGTCGAGCAGCAGCAGGAGGTCTGCGAGCGGATCGCCACGGAGTTTGACGAGGTTCGGGTCTACAACGGCGACGGCACGAACATCGGCGTCCTCGAGGAAGTCGATTTGCAAGACGCCGATTTCTACATCGCGGCGACGGGCAAGGACGAGAACAACCTGGTCGGCTGCCAGATCGCCAAGAACCGCTTTAACGTCAAGCGGACCGTCGCCCGGGTCAACAACCCCAAGAACGCCGAGATGTTCCATCTGCTGGGCGTCGACCGGGTTTATTCCGGCACCCAGATCCTGGCTGACATCATCGAGCAGGAAATCGACTACATCGGGATGCGTGTCGCCTACGCCATCGAGAAATCGACCAAGCGCATCGTCGAATTCAAGCTCTCGGAGCGTTCGGATGCCGCCGGGCGGACGCTGCAGCAGTACAATTTTCCCGGGAAAAGCAAGGTGGTCATGATCACCCGCGAAAACGGCAGCATCGAGATGCCGCGCGGCGACCTCATGATGCACAGCAAAGACACCATTTTGCTGGTCTGCGATGAAAGCGAGTACGACATCATCTGGAAAAAGATGGTGCGCTGACCGACATGTGATCCAACAGGAGCGTCGCCATGGCCGTTGTCCGAAAATCCAAGCAAAGCCCGTTCCTGCGCTGGGCCAACGCCCGCCCGGGACGCGTCATCTCCCTGTCGTTCCTGCTGGTCATCCTGATCGGATCCGCGCTGCTCCTGCTGCCCTTTGCCAGCCGGGACGGGCGCAGCATCGGGCTGCTCCAGGCCGTGTTCACGGCGACATCCGCGACCTGTGTCACCGGCCTGGTTACCGTCGACACCGCGACCCACTGGTCGCTGTTCGGTAAGCTCGTCATCCTGGCCCTGATCCAGATCGGCGGGTTGGGGCTGGTCACGATCACCAGTTTTTTCTACACCTTCATGCGCAGAAAAGCGACGCTCAAGACGATGGTGACCGCCCAGGAATCGACGGCCAGCTTCAGCTTCACCGACGTGATGCACCTGGTACGCAAGATCGTCCTGATCACATTGGTGATTGAATTTACCGGCGGCCTTGTCCTCTCCTGGCGCCTGGCCGCCAGCCTGGGCTGGGCACGCGGTCTCGGCAAAGGTTT
>JAAZFW010000005.1 GCA_012511525.1 Clostridiaceae bacterium | reverse complement strand
GGAGTTTGCCGCCCGGCAGCAGAACGATCAGAAATATGTCTGCTGCAACGCCGACGAAGGAGACCCGGGCGCGTTTATGGACCGTTCCATCCTGGAAGGCGACCCGCACAGCGTGATCGAGGCGATGGCGATCGCCGGCTATGCGATCGAGGCCAATCAGGGCTATATCTACGTACGCGCCGAGTATCCGATCGCCGTCCAGCGTCTCAAACTGGCGATCGAGCAGGCCAAGGCTTACGGTTTGCTGGGCGAACACGTTTTCGGTTCCGCTTTTTCCTTCGACATCGAGATCCGCCTCGGCGCCGGCGCTTTCGTCTGCGGCGAGGAAACCGCCCTAATGCGCTCGATCGAGGGAAAGCGCGGCAACCCGACGCCCCGCCCGCCGTTCCCGGCGGTCAAAGGCCTGTTTGACAAGCCGACGATCCTGAACAATGTCGAAACCTACGCCAACATCCCCGTGATCTTCCAGACGGGCTCCGAATGGTTTGCCTCCCTGGGAACCGATAAGAGCAAGGGAACCAAGGTTTTCGCGCTCGGCGGTAAGGTCAACAATGTCGGCCTGGTCGAAATCCCGATGGGCACAACCGTCCGCGAAGTCGTCTTTGACATCGGCGGCGGCATCCCGAACAACAAGGCGTTCAAGGCGGTCCAGACCGGCGGTCCTTCCGGCGGCTGCATCCCCGCCAAGCTTTTGGATACCCCGATCGATTATGACAACCTGATCGCCGTCGGCTCGATGATGGGTTCGGGTGGCATGATCGTAATGGACGAAGACACCTGCATGGTGGATATCGCCAAGTTCTTCCTTGAGTTCACGGTCGACGAGTCCTGCGGCAAATGCGCGCCCTGCCGGATCGGCACGCGCCGCATGCTGGAAATCCTGGAGAAGATCACCGGCGGCACCGGCACGATGGAGGACATCGAGGCGCTTGAGCGTTTGGCTGTCGGGATCAAGGAAGGCTCGCTCTGCGCCCTCGGCCAGACCGCGCCCAACCCCGTCCTGTCGACCCTCAAGCACTTCCGTGAGGAGTACATCGAGCATGTCACCGACAAGCGCTGCCGCTGCGGCGTCTGCAAGGGCCTGCCCCAGTACTTCATCCTGACCGACCTGTGCAAGATGTGCGGCCTGTGCGCCAAGCGTTGTCCGGTCGGCTGCATCAGCGGTGTGCTGGGCAAGGAACCCTTCGTCATCGACACGGCCAAGTGCATCAAGTGCGGCGCCTGCATGCAGGCCTGCAAGTTCAAAGCCGTCGTCAAGCGCTGATAGAGCCTAAAGGAGCGTGAAAGTCAATGAATAAAGTCAAGGTGACCATCGACGGCGTGACCGTCAGCGTACCTGCCAGTTATACCGTCCTGGAAGCGGCCCGCGCGGCCGGCGTCGCAATTCCGACGCTATGTTATTTGAAGGGCGTCAACGAAGTCGGCGCCTGCCGGGTTTGTCTTGTCGAAGTGGTCGGCGGGCGCAGCCTGGCCGCGTCCTGCGTAACGCCGGTAGCCGAGGGCATGGTGGTCAAAACCAACACCCCCCGCGTCCGCGCAACCCGCAAATCGACGCTGGAGATGATCCTGTCCGACCACAACCGCGATTGCCTGGCCTGCATCCGCAACGGCAACTGCGAGCTGCAGGATCTGAGCGAGCTGTACGGCATCCGCAAAATCAGTTTCGAAGGGACGAAGAGCCCGACGCGTTATGACGACCTGTCAGACTCGATCGTGCGTGATTCGAGCAAATGCATCTTGTGCGGACGCTGTGTCGCGGCGTGCAAGAAGCAGGATGTCAACGTCATCTCGTTCATCAACCGCGGGTTCAATACCGCCATCGGGCCTGCTTACGACATCAGCATGGCCGCCGCGCCCTGCACGTACTGCGGCCAGTGCATCATCGCCTGTCCGGTCGGCGCCCTTCACGAGAAGGAAGACAGCGAACGGGTCTGGGCCGCGATCAACGACCCCGGCAAGCATGTCGTCGTCCAGGTGGCCCCGGCGGTCCGCGCCGCGCTCGGCGAGGAGTTCGGTCTGCCGATCGGCACCCGCGTCACCGGTAAAATGTTTGCCGCACTGCGCCGCATGGGATTTGACAAGATTTACGACACCAATTTCGGCGCCGATCTGACGATCCTCGAAGAGGGGACCGAACTGCTGAACCGGATCAAAAACGGCGGCAAGCTGCCCATGATCACTTCCTGCTCCCCGGGCTGGATCCGCTTCGCCGAGTTCTATTACCCGGAATTTCTGGACAACCTGTCGACGTGCAAATCGCCGCACCAGATGGAGGGAGCGATCATCAAGTCGTACTACGCCCAGCGCAAGGGGATTGATCCCAAGGACATCTTCACTGTGTCCATCATGCCCTGCACCTCCAAGAAAACCGAAGCCACCCGCGACGAGATGTTCAATCCCGCCCTGGGCGTATGCGATGTCGATGCCGTTTTGACGACACGCGAGATCGCGCGCATGATCAAGCAGACCGGCCTTGACTTCACGAAGCTGCCGGACGAAGGCCCCGACCAGGACTTGATCGGCGAATACACCGGTGCAGCCGTCATCTTCGGCGCCACCGGCGGTGTCATGGAGGCAGCCTTGCGTACGGTTGCCGACATTCTTGAGCATAAGGACTTGCTCAACATCGAGTATACCGCCGTTCGCGGCGTCGATGCCCCGATCAAGGAAGCCGAGCTTGAAATCGCCGGGCTCAAGCTGCGCGTGGCCGTGGCGCACAGCACCGCGGCAGCCCGCAAGCTGCTCGATGCGATCCGCGAGGGAACGGCACCGGAATACCATTTTATCGAAATCATGGGCTGTTCCGGCGGCTGTGTCTGCGGCGGCGGCCAGCCCCAGGTCCACGCCCAGGTCCTGATGGACATCGACCTGCGCGCCGAGCGTGCCAAGGCCCTCTATGAAGAGGACCAGCTGATGCCGGAGCGCAAATCGCATAAAAACGCCGACCTGGACGCCTTGTACAAGGACTTTCTGGGCGAGCCGAACAGCCATCTGTCCCATGAGCTGCTGCACACGCACTACCAGAAGCGTGAGATCTACCCGGACAGCATTCTGGGACAGTAAACAGCTTTTGCATGACCCAAGCACACCGTGGCCATGCGGCGGGAAAACCGCCGCGTGGCCACCGCCATTTTGGAGCCCGGCATGCGTATCGGTCTGATCACAGACATCCATTATCACCGGCAAATCCGTTACGGCAATCGCCATTGCCCCGATTCGTTGGCCAAGCTAAAGGCGGCACTGCTTGTCTTTCGAGACCAGAAGGTCAGCCTGATCGCGAACCTGGGCGACAGCATCGACTGCCATGGCTGCGACACAGCTGACGCGGACAGCCTGGCGGATTTGCAGTGTGTGTTGGCAACCGCGCCGTGCCCCATCGTTTCAGTTATGGGCAACCATGACCTGGAAGGGCTGGACAAACGGCAATTCCGCCAGGCTTTCGGTATGACGGAGCGCTATCCGGGGGAGCAGATCTTCAAGGACTGCCGCCTTTTGCTGCTCGACGCCAATTTCAGTGCGTCGGGACAGGACACCTGCGGCACAAATTGGGACTGGCGGGAAAGTTTCCTCTTGCCATCCACCCTTGCCTGGCTGGCGCGCCAGCTGGCCGAAAGCCGGCAATCGCTCAACCTGGTCCTGGTTCATCAGAACCTGCACGACCGCCATGCGGCCGGCCGGGAAGACCCGCATGTCATTTGCAATGCCGAAGCAGCCCGCCAGGTCATGGAAGACAGCGGGTGCCAGATTATCGTCTTGCAGGGCCACAACCACGCCGGCGGCCGCCAGGATCTGAACGGGATCGTATACCTGACGCTTAGGGCCATGTGTGAAGGGCCGGGGCTGGCCAACAATGCCTTCGCAATCCTGGACACGGAATCGGACGGTTCGGCTGCCCTGATCGGGTTTGGCCGCCAAACCGATGAAACCATCCGTTTTCCGACGTGCTAAAATATTGCGATGTCCTGACAACATGATGTAATACATCGTTTTTCGTCATCACCCATAGCCGGACAGGCGTTTCCGTCACGCCTGTAACGGCTGTGCCTATTATTTTATTGACAGCAGGCGTATATTATCGATAGAATAAGAGCAATGCTTATGTTACACAAGTGCAGGCATATCTGAATCTTGACAAATAAATAGTGGAGGTGATTGCCATTAACTGGCCATATTTTATATTTGGCCTGGTTTTGGGGCTCGTAGCCGCCGTTGGCGCTACGATCGCTTATTATCAATTGGGTTTCAGTAAAAAAACCAAAGCTATGCAGGAAGCATCCGAGCAGGCCGAGGCAGAAGCCGGTAAATTGATCGGTGAAGCTCAGAAAACAGGCGAAAACAGAAAACGAGAGCTCCTTCTCGAAGCCAAGGAGGAGATACACAAAGCAAGGCTTGAACTCGAAAAAGATGTCCGGGAAAAACGCGGCGAACTGCAGCGTGAACGGAACCGGATCGAACAGAAGGAAGAGTCTCTTGACCGTAAAATCGAGTCATTAGAGCAGAAGGAAGAGGCGCTTGACGCACGAGTCAGCGATGTGCTCGCAACTGAAGAGCGGGCCCGCGAACTGGAGCAGCAGAAGGTTTACGAACTGGAGCGGATCTCCAGCCTGAGCGTCGAAGACGCCAAGAACCAGGTCCTCGACGAAGCGCGCAACGCGTACCGGCATGACATGGCCGTGATGCTGCGCCAGATGGAAGAGACAACCCGGGAGGAAGCGGACCGCAAGGCCAAGGAAATCATCGTCGGTTCGATCCAGCGCTACGCGTCAGACTATGTGTCTGAGGTCACCGTATCCGTCGTCTCGTTGCCCAACGATGAGATGAAGGGGAGGATCATCGGCCGCGAAGGCCGGAACATCCGCGCGATCGAAACGCTGACCGGCGTCGACCTGATTATCGACGACACGCCAGAAGCCGTCATTCTTTCCAGCTTTGATCCGATCCGGCGCGAAATCGCCCGCATTACGATCGAGAAGCTGATTATCGACGGCCGCATCCATCCGGCCCGCATTGAAGAAATGGTGGAAAAGGCGAAAAAGGAAGTCGAGAACACCATCAAGCAGGAAGGCGATCGGGCCATGTTCGACACCGGTATCATGGGTCTGCATCCCGAGATCGTCAAGCTTCTGGGCCGGCTGCGCTACCGGACCAGCTACGGACAGAACGTTCTGCAGCATTCGATCGAAGTCTGCTGGCTCGCCGGCATGATGGCCGCGGAGCTGGGACTGGATGTCGTCATGGCCAAGCGCGCCGGGCTGCTGCACGATATCGGCAAAGCCGCCGATTTTGAAATGGAAGGGTCCCACATCACGCTGGGTGCCGAGATTGCCCGGAAATACAAGGAAGGACCGGATGTCATCAATGCGATCCAGTCCCACCATGGCGATGTCGAACCGACATCGATGGTTTCCGTGCTGGTCGCGGCCGCCGATGCGATTTCCGCAGCCAGGCCGGGTGCCCGCCGTGAAAATCTGGAAACCTACATCAAACGGATCCAAAAACTGGAGGAGATTGCCAATTCCTTCTCCGGCGTTGAAAAATCGTATGCGATTCAGGCAGGCCGTGAAATCCGTGTCATGGTCAGCCCTGAAAAGGTGCGTGACGATGAGATGATTCTCAAAGCGCGCGAAATATGCAAAAAGATCGAAGATGAACTCGATTATCCCGGCCAGATCAAAGTCCATATCATCCGGGAGAACAGGGTCATGGACTACGCCAAGTAGATTGTGCCGACACACATCACCTGTATTTGGGAAAAGCATCAACAGAATGCGGCTGGACGATTTCGTCCGGCCGCGTTTTCTGTTTCGTAACAACTCTTGTGTATGATAAAATAAGCCAAAGCATATGGGAGGATACTAATTGCGTATTTTATTTATCGGCGATATTGTCGGATCCGGCGGCAGGCGCATGCTGCGACAGGACCTGGCGGAGCTGAAACGCCAGCACCAGATCGATATGTGTTTGGCCAACGTGGAAAATGCCGCCGCCGGAATGGGACTGACCGCCGCGCTGGCCCAGGAAATCCGTGAGGCCGGAGTCGATCTCATGACGCTGGGCAACCACAGCTGGGCCAGGCAGGAGCTGCTCGACACCATCGACCGGATTCCTGGTCTGGTTCGTCCGATCAACGGTCCGTCGAGCTGGCCGGGACGCGGGCATTTGCTCTATAACCACCCGCTGGGCCAGGTTTTGCTGATCAACCTGCTCGGCCGCGTGTTCATGGATCCGGTGGACGACCCGTTTGCAGCGGTCGACCGGGTGCTCGAAGAGGTTCCGGACTCCGCGCAGAACCGGATTGTCATCGTTGACTTCCACGCCGAGGCCACATCGGAGAAAAACGCCATGGCCTGGTACCTGGACGGGCGGGCGACCCTGGTGGCCGGAACCCATACCCATGTCCAGACGGCCGATGAGCGAATTCTGGACCAGGGAACCGCCTTTATCACGGATGTTGGCATGACCGGGCCGGTCAACGGGGTCATCGGGATGGACAAGGCGACGTCGCTGCGCCGCTTCGTCGACCATCTGCCGACCCGCTACCAGATGGCTCAAGGCCCCTCAGCCTTGTGCGCCGTGGTGGTCGATGCCGATGAAAAAACCGGGCGTGCCCGCCGGATCGAACGGATCAGGATCGAGGAATAGCGCATGCGGCACCTTACGGGCAGCAACGGTGACCGGTCCAGGGCCCGCCGCCTTGCGGCAGCGGTGCTTGTCGTTGTGCTTGGGCTGCTGTCGTCTGCCTGCGCCGCGCCGGCCGGAACAACCCGTGCTGCGCCGACTTCTGCCGCGACACAGCCGGGCACAACAGCCCCTGAACCGGCCGGTGCCAGCGGTGTCCTGCGCCTATGGTGGCCGACGCCCCGGTCGCTGAACCCGCTCACCGCGGCGACGCCGGCGGAAAGGGCTGTATACGACCTTGTTTACGAAGGCCTGTGCCGGATCGAGGCGGATGACAGCGTCAGCTGGCAGCTGGCGGAAAACCTGCTCTTTCTCGAGGGCGGCCGCCAGGTGCTCGTCGCTTTACGCCAGGACATCACCTTCCACGACGGCACACCGCTGACAGCCGGCGACGTGGTCGGGGTCATGACGGCCATTCTGGATCCGGCCAGCACGTCGCCGTGGCGGGAAGGCCTGGAGAACGTGGTCAGCGTGCGTACCCTTAACGACCAGGTCCTGGAAATCCTTCTGGCCGAACCAGATCCCTGGCTGGCATGGGCGCTGGTGTTCCCGGTGATCCCGGCATCGTACCTGGACGCGGATCCGTTTGCACCCGTGCCCGGAACCGGACCTTATGCGGTGCGGCTCTATGACCCGGACCAGGGCCTGACATTGATCCGGCAAGCGGTGTCGGAGACTGAACCGGGCCTGGACGAGATCCTGGTCAAGGCCTATGCCGACCAGCGGGAGGCCATGAAAGCCCTGGAACAAGATGAGCTGGACCTCGTGCTGCTCGACGGGCAGGCCCTGCCGCTATACAGCGTGCGCTCCAGCTTGCGCCTGGACCGTTTCGCCAGCGGGGAACTGCTCCTGTTCTTGTGCAACGACCAGGTGAAGCGGCCATTGAACGACACGGCTGTGCGATCCCAGGTCAAACTTGTGTTAGAATCCTGGCGGACGGCTCCAGAGCTGCCCGAATGGATCGCGACAGGCGAAACGGGCCAGCTGGCAGGCAGCTGGCTGACCCGAACGGACGAACCTGTTGCGGCGGCCGCGATTTTGTCAGGCCATAACACACAGGCAGTTTGGGCCGACAAGCCACTTCAGCTGATCGTGCCCAGTCAGGATGCGCGCCGCCATGAGCTGGCGACGGCGGCTGCGGGCGAGCTGGAGGCGGCGGGCCAGGCCTGCACGGTCGTCCCGCTTGAACCGGAACCGTTCTGGCAGGCGCTCCTGGAGGGTCGCTACGACCTGGCTCTCCTTTCCGCGACTTTGCCCGACAAGCCCGATCCGGGTCTTTTGATCCGGGAAAGCCGGCCGCTGAACTTTTCCGGCCTGGACAGCCTGGCTGCATCACGGGGCGGGCTGGACGGCTTCGAGACCTGGCGCGACCGTTTCCTGTCGCTTAAAGCGACGCCGGAACGCGATTACAGCCGCGCTGAACAGCTGTCCGCCGACTGGCAGGCCGCCTGGAACGAAGCGCTGGCGCGCTCCAACTGGAGCATCGTCGGCTATCCCTGCCAAGGGCTGGCCTACGGCAGCCGGGTGCTGGGGCAGTTAAGACCAAACCGATACCATCCGTACGACGGCATGAAGGAGCTTTGGATATGGTCATCACCATCGTCATCATCTTACTGAGCGCGGCCGACCAGCTGATCAAGGCACTGGTTCGCGGCAATCTTACCGCGTCGGACCGAATCCCGGTCATCGACGGTTTTTTCTATATCATCTACCGGGAGAACCGGGGCGCGGCCTGGAGTTTTTTGGCCGGACCGGAGTGGGGGATCTACATCCTGAGCGGACTTTCATTGATCATGACGATCGTGCTGGCCTTGCTGCTGATCCGCATACGCCATACCGGGCTGAGGGTCTGCCTGACCATGATCATTTCCGGCTCCATCGGTAACCTGATCGACCGGGTCCGCCTGGGCGCCGTGACCGATTACCTCGATTTTCATTTCGGCAGCTACGTGTTCCCGACCTTCAACCTGGCCGACAGCCTGATTGTCGTCGGGACGGCCCTGCTCTGCCTGCTGCTGCTGAAAACACCACACCTGATCGATCTTCTGATTCCGGACAAGAACACCAAAACCGATCAATCCGGGACCGAAGCAGAAAAAAAGGAGGAACCACATGCTCCAGCACATCCGGATAACTGAATCCGGCCAGCGGCTGGACCGCTGTTTGACTGACCTGCTGCCGGGCCAGTCGCGTTCCTTCATCCAGAAACTGCTGGCCGAAGGGCGGGCGACGCTGAACGGAAAAAGCCTCAAACCGTCCTGGAAGACGCATGCCGGCGCTGTCATCGCGCTGGATGTCCCCGAACCGGAGCCGATGGCGGTCGCGGCCCAGGACATCCCGCTGGATGTCGTCTTCGAGGACGAGTACCTGATCGTCGTCAACAAGCCGCAGGGCATGGTGGTGCACCCGGCCGTCGGGCACCGGGACCAGACCCTGGTCAACGCCCTGCTCAAACATTGCGCCGGTCAGCTGTCCGATCTCAACGGGGTCATCCGCCCGGGTATCGTCCACCGCATCGATAAGGATACGTCCGGATTGCTGCTGGTGGTTAAGGACAACACCATCCACGCGGCCATCGCCGACAAGATCCGGCGCCATGAGATCCGGCGTGTCTACCAGGCCGTGGTGCATGGCCATGTCGCGACCAGGACCGGCACGATCGACGCCCCGATCGGCCGCGATCCGCGCCACCGCCAGCGCATGGCGGTCCGTCCCGACGGCAAGCCGGCCGTTTCCCATTTCCAGACGATTCAGGCAGGGGACAAGGCCAGCTGGCTCGAAGTCAGCCTGGAAACCGGCCGGACGCACCAGATCCGCGTCCATCTCCAGTACATCGGCCATCCGGTCGTCGGCGACCCGGTCTATGCCGGCAATCGCCCAGCCTACGGCCTGACCGGACAGGCCCTTCACGCCGGAACGCTGTCCTTCATCCATCCTGTGACCGGCCAGCTGCTGACCTTGACCTGTCCAGTGCCGGACACTTTTTCGAAAATCGCGGAGGAGCTGCTTTGAGCGCCAACACCGGCAATTCGCATCGGTTCTCCCTGCGCCAGCAGCTGATGCTGTTCGTGGTCATGCTGCTGTTCGGCTTTATTGTCACCAACCACGTGCAAAGTGTCCGTGCCAGGAGTGAGACGCGCAGCCTGGCCGTCATCTACCAGCAGCGCGAACGCGAGCTGAACGAGCAGATTAAGCAAAGCGAAGTCCTGACACAGGAAAACACGGCGCTGAACCAGCGCAAGAACGAACTGATCGGCGAGGTCCTGGTCGACCAGGGCTATGCCGAGCTGTCGCTGGAGCTGGAGCGGATCCGCCTGCTGGCCGGATTCACCGAAGTCCGCGGACCCGGCATCGTCCTCACCCTGAACGACAAGCCGGACTATGCGATCCTTAAAGATTCCGACGCATCGCTGGTTCACGACGGCGATATCCGCCATGCCCTGGACCTGCTGCGCAATGCCGGCGTCGCCGCCCTGTCGGTCAACGACCTGCGCATCACCAACGTCTCCTACATCCGCTGCATCGGGTCGACCATCCGCTGCAACCAGTACCGGATGCTGCCGCCGTTCGTGATCAAGGCGCTGGGCGACCCGGCACAGCTGGCCGAGGCGATCGCCGGCGACCCGATGTTCAGTATGCGCCAGCTGCCGGACATCGGCCTGGTCGTCAAGGTCGAAACGGTTGAAGAAGTCGTGATCCCCGCCTTTGCCGAATCGGACCGGTTCGGTGCCTACATTACGCTGCTGGAGGGAAACTGACGATGAAGCAAGCCATATTGCGCAACATTGCCTTCACGGCCGTCTGCATTATTCTGGGCATCCTGATCGCCCTTCAGATGAAAAATGTCAACCTGAACAGCATCAGCGAAGAAAACCTGGCTTCTTTGCAGACCAAACTGATCGAATACATCGACAAGAACGCCGAGCTATCCGCGCGCAACGCCGAGCTGTACGAATACGTGCGCATCCTGGAGAATGACAAGGCGTCCGGCAATGCCCAGATCGAGTCGATCATCCGGGAAAAAGAGCGCGCGGCCCTGTTTGCGGGCCTGCGCGAAGTCACCAACTACGGCATCGTCATCCGGGTCAGCTGCGGCGAGGGCGCCGAAGTCCGCGACAGCGTCTTGCGCCAGTTTGTCAACGAGCTGCGCAACTTGGGCGCCCAGGCGATCGCGATCAACGACGAACGGCTCGTCGCGACATCCGAAATCCGCAACAGCGGTTCGCAGATCATCATCAACGGCAACGGCTACAGCCGGATCGAACCGTTTGAGATCAAGGCGATCACCGACCCGCAAAACGAGACGTCGATTTTGGATTACCTGGAATCCATCCGGACGGCTATCCTGGCGGACAGCCAGATTCAGAACGACCAGTACACGATCGAGTTTTTGCCCATGACCGAGCTGACCATCCCGGCTTTGAGCGAGGATTCGATCGCGTTCCGCATCGACCTGCTCAGCGGGCAGAACCAATAGAGGGGGACCTTCATGGAACGACGCATCACCGTTGATCATACGCAAGCCGCGCTGGCCGTTTTCGGCAGCTGCAACGGGCACCTGGACCTGATCGGCCAGATCCTGGACGTGTCGCTGGAGGTGACCGGAGACGGTTTGCTGATCCGGGGCGACGAGGAGAACCTGGCCCGGGCTGCGGCGGTCTGCGAACAGCTCCTTGAAATCGACCGCCAGGGCCACCCGATCAACCTGCAGCTGGTTACCTACCTGGCTGACACGGCGCGTGAAGGCAACCTGGAGCAGGTGTTCGGCTATACGCCGGATTGCGTTTGCGTCACGGCCAAGGGACGGCCGATCCGCTCCAAGACATTGGGTCAGAAAGCCTATGTCCAGGCGATTCGCAACAACGAGATCACGTTCGCGATCGGACCGGCCGGAACCGGCAAGACGTTTCTTGCGGTCGCCATGGCCGTCAACGCGTTCCGGGCGCATGAAGTCAGCCGGATCATCCTGACGCGGCCCGCGGTCGAAGCCGGGGAGAAGCTCGGTTTCCTGCCCGGCGACTTGCAGAACAAGGTGGATCCGTACATGCGTCCGCTCTACGACGCACTGCATGAGCTGATGGGGGTCGACCACTACCTGCGCAACCTGGAGAAGGGCCTGATCGAGGTGTCGCCGCTGGCCTATATGCGCGGCCGGACGCTGGATGAAGCGTTTATCATCCTGGATGAGGCGCAAAATACGACACCGGAGCAGATGAAGATGTTCCTGACACGGCTGGGATTCAATTCGCGCGCCGTCGTGACGGGGGACATCACGCAGATCGACTTGCCGTTTGACAAGAAGTCGGGACTCAAGGAAGCCCAGCGTATCCTGCAGGGTGTCGAAGGCCTGGCGTTTGTCTCGCTGACCCAACGCGACGTTGTGCGCAACGTCCTGGTGCAGCGCATTATCCGGGCTTACGAGAAGTCCGGCGAAAAAGGAGGCTGAACCAGGACATGAAGATAACTGCCCGGGTCCGGACCCTGCTGTTTGCCCTGGTCGCGGCCTTGCTGCTGGTCCTGGTCCTGATTGTGATCTATTCCGGATCGATTCCGCAAAAATACCTGCTTAAGCCAGGCGATGTCAGCCCGTACGACATCATCGCGCCGCGCAGCATCCGGGATCTGACCGAAACCGAACGGCGTGCCGCACGCGCCGTCGCCGAAGTCAGCGACGTGGTGCTGCGATCCGACCAGATCGCCGCATCGGTCACCGAACAAGTCGAGCTCTTTATCAGCCTGATCGAACGCCAGCGCGAAACCCCGCCCATGCTCACGCCCGCGCCGACCCCGGCGGTGACGCCTGACGCGAATGCCACGCCGATCCCGGTTCAGCCGCAGATCGACGTCACAGCCCTGGCCGACCAGATTACGCTGGCGATCAACCAGCGGATGCAGCTGATCATCAGCCACAACGATGCGCTCCATTTCGCGCAGGCCAGTGACGACCGGCTGGCCAGTATGACCGGTCACCTGCGCTCGATCGCCGGCCTGATCATGGCCGAGCGGGTCGACCAGGCGGCCTTGCGCAACACGATCAGCGACAAGATCAACGCGCTCGGCATGTCGCTGACCTTCAACAAGGAAGACGCAGCCGTCATCGAGCGCGCCCTGACGCTGCTTTTAAAGCCCAATGTCGTTTATGACCAGGTGGCCACGGAGAATGCACGCCGGGCCGCTTACGAGCGCGTGCACAACAATCCCGTGATGATCGAGAAGGGGACGCGCATCGTGTCGATCGACGATGTAATCACCGATGAAACCTACACGCTGCTGCAGGAGCTGGACCTGATCGACTCCGGCCGCTTCGACTACACGCATATGGCCGGCATCCTGCTGCTTGTCCTTCTGGTTTGCGGCCTGATGGTGTTTTATGTGCTTCATTACGAAAAGGAGACGATCACAAGCATCCGGGACGCAACCGCCTTGCTGCTGGCCCTGATGATCCCGCTGTTGATCTCGTCGTCGATCACACGCCACGCGACCTTGTCGCCGCCGGTTTATTTTGCCGCCGTCCTGATCGCATCTTATTTTGGATTCCGCGCGGCGGTCATCTTGTCACTGGGCCTTTCGGTCATGATCTTGCCCATGACCAACTTCAATCCGGTATTCCTTGCGGTCGCGATGCTGGGCAGCCTGGTCGCGGCCCTGTTTGCCCGGGGCATCATCCGCAAGGACAACTACGCCTTCATCATCCTGACGACATCGGGCGTCAACATCCTGGCGACGCTGGCTTTCAGCATCCTCCAGAAGGAGAGCTGGGCGGATATGGTTTTAAGCAGCGGCTATACCGCGATCAGCGGCGCGTTGTCTGTCATCGCCGCCATCGGCTTCATGCCGCTGTTTGAGATGCTTTTCAATTCGGTTTCGCCGCTGCGCCTGATCGAGCTGTCCCAACCCGGGCACCCCCTGCTGAAGCGCCTTTTTGTCGAGGCCCCCGGGACAAGCCAGCACAGCATGATGGTCGCCAACCTGGCGGATTCGGCCGCCGCCGCGATCGGGGCCAACGCCCTGCTGGCGCGTGTCGGCGCCTATTACCACGATATCGGCAAGCTGGAAAATCCGCAGATGTTCACGGAAAACCAGGAGGGCGAGAACCCGCACGACCAGCTTTCCCCGGACAAAAGCGTCGCCATCATCACCGGCCATCCGGACGCGGGCGTGCGCATCGGGCGACGGTACCGGTTGCCGGCTCCGATCCTGCGCATCATCCACGAGCACCATGGAACGACCGCACAGGTCTATTTTCTGCACAAGGCGCGCCAGCTGGCCGAAAACAACGGCGACAGCCACGAGCCCGACCCCGGGCAATACACCTACCGCTGCCCAGTCCCCAGTTCGCGCGAATCCGCCATCGTCATGCTGGCCGACTCCATGGAGGCGGCCATGAAATCCACCGGCGTCAACACGGTCGAAGACGCGGAGAAGCTGCTGCGCAAGATTGTCAAGTCCAAAAACGAGCAGGACCAGCTGGTATCGTCGGGCCTGTCCTTCAAGGATGTCGAGACGATCATCCAGGCGTTTATCCAGGTCTATGCCGGCCATTTTCACGAAAGGATCAAATATCCCGATGATCAGCCAGTTCGTCAACCGAATCTATAAGACACCGACCGATGCCTGGCGCGATCTG
>JAAZFW010000063.1 GCA_012511525.1 Clostridiaceae bacterium | reverse complement strand
TTTCTTGCCTTTTTCGATGATCCGCCGGTAGAGCGCGAAACTGACATCGTCCAGGAACCCGATCGCCGGTCCCGGCACCCACTGGATGGCGTGCAGATTGGGGATGGTGCACAGCAGATCCAGGTGAGCCAGCTCGCCCGGACCATCCAGGTGGTAGAGGCCCTTGCGGAACAAGGCCATCTCCCGGGCCAGGTACGGCAGCACGAAAGCCTCGAACATGCCCGGCGAGATCATGGCGGAAAAATCGCACTGCGAGGGGTAATAGCTGTCCGGCGACAGGATGCTCATCCAGCTCGTGCTGAACCCGCCGTTGGCGGGCAGGACGATGCGGTCGATCGCCGCGTGCATCGCTTTCCAGGTCTGCCAGATCCGTTCACAGGCCAGCTTGACCTTATCGGGCTCGTCCATGACGTCGAAAAGCAGTTGTCCGGAGCGGCGAAGGGAAGCCAGGATATCCAGATTGCCGCCCAGGTCGAGGTTACTGACGATGAACTTGCCTTCGAACCGTTCCGCGACACGCCGCGCCGTCCTTTCGAACAGTTCCCAGTACGGGTTGGGCGCAGCCGGGTCAAAGGACAGGATCGGGTCCCAGTCGAGGGGCTGATCCAGTTCAAACCAGACCGTGTTGTTGTAATACTGGAAAAACTGGGAAATTGCGGTCGCGGCACAGCCGGCTCCCAGATTGAAGAAAAAGCTGGGGAAGCCGTCGCCGGCATACCCGGCGTCCGCATGAGAGGCCTCGATGTAATCCAGCGCAGCGTCGATATCCGCGTCGTTACCGCCCTGGAAAACACGTTCAACAGCCTGGGCCAGTGCCCAGCCGGGCGAATCTGTCATCCAGTCCCTGCGAAAGGGATTCGCACGTTTCCTGTCCGCGCCTGTGTTGTAACGGCACCAGATGACAGCATCCGTGTTGGTGCCGTCCCACCAGGCCTGGTAACTGTCTTTCACTGTGGACAATATCTGTTGCAGCATGTTTGATTACCTCCGGAAAGCCGTGTCGCGGCCGGGAACCGGCAGCTTGCGAATGCGCAGTCGGTTGAGGCAGCCGCCGTCGTCAGGCCCGCCGGCACAATAGGCCAGCAGCAGCTCGTCATGGACAAAATGCATCGCGATATAGCAGTAGCCGCTGTCTGGCTCGTCCTCAAGGATGATCGGCTCTTCCCAGCTGGAACCGTCGTCGCGGCTGACCGAGCAGACCAGCGGGGTGCGCCCGCCGTTCCAGGCCCCGGCCGGTTTTGGGCGCGTGATGTACTCGGGGATGGGGTTCCAGAGCGCGATCAGGTTGCCGGTCAGCGGATCGCGTTTCAGCGACAGCGGCGAACAGGGCGAGGTGAAGCGCGACGGCTGCGGCGCCGACCAGGTCGCGCCGCCATCGCCGGAGAACATCTCGTACTGGACGCCCAGGTCGGTGCGGGCCCAGCCGTAGAGCATACCGTTTTGCAGCTCGATCACGCCGGGCTCTTGAAGGCCGGAACGCGAGCTGCGCGCCGAGATGGCGCACGGTGTCGATTCCGACCAGGTCCGGCCGTCATCGTCCGAGTAAAAGAAGAGCGACGTGCTGAAGCTGTTGAACGTGACGGAGCCGTCCAGTCCACAGCGCGTTCGGTGAAAGGCGCCAGGCACGATCAGGCGGCCGCTGCGCAGGCGGACGATCCGATCGTTGTTGGTGACATAGTAGCCGCTGGCCGGCACGCAGCTGACCGGATCCGACCAAGTCACCCCTT
>JAAZFW010000481.1 GCA_012511525.1 Clostridiaceae bacterium | reverse complement strand
GGGTAGTTGGCGGCTAAAATAATCCCTGAGCGACGCTTGGGATCGCCGGCCACCGCTGCCGGGCGGCCGGCCAGTTCCGGATTGCGCGTCGTTTCGCAGGTGATGTAAAACGCGTTCATGTCAACCAGAAAGATGACGCGGTCCAAATCCCTTGTTCCCTTTCCTGGTCAAAGGCTGTCCATCAATAGAGCAGCTCATTGCTAAACAGTCCCTTTGCCGGCTTGAGGCAAGCCGCAGGCCGGACGCGCGGTTACTGCCGATCCCAGTAGGCCTTGCACTCGTAGTGCTCATAGAGCATTTTCTCGTATTCGCGCGGAATCGGCAAGCTCATGTCGAATTTCGGGCAGCCCTTGATTTTTTCGCGATCCATGCTGACCGACACCCTTTTCTGCTTCCAGCTGATCCAGTCGATCCACTCGGGGTCGATCAGGATCTTTTTGCTGTTCATGGCCTTTTGTGTCTCGATCAGCAAGTAGCGGATCTCCCAGGTCTTGTCGTCGACCAGCAGGTCCTCGACCGCACCCAAATCGCCATTGTTGGTGGCGATCTTGTAGCCGATGACATTGACGCTGCTGTGCAGGTTGGGGCCCTCGTAGTCCGGGTCGCGGGCTATGGTTCGCTTCACGCTCCAGCTGAGCGGATGCGGCGCGGCGGACTGCGTGTAGCCGGCTTCGGACAACGCATCGGCGCCGCCCAGGTAGGCCGGCCAGCGGTAGTGCTCGATAATCTTGGTTTCCAGGTCGCGTGAGAGCGGTTTCTCCCGATCCAGGGGCGGGCTGTCCTCGATCTGTTCACGGGTCAGGTTGACCCGGATCATCTCCTGGTCGTTGTTGATCTCCGTGATCGCGACCGGTGCGATCAGGACCTGGCGGCCCAGGAAACCGGTCTTGTCGACCAGGTAACGCACGGTCCACTGGTCGTCATCAAAATACAAGTCGTTCACTTTGCCGATCTCACCGTCGCGGGCCACGAACAGGTGACCTCTCATCTCTTTGACACTCATCAGCATATCCATCACACTCCTATCTTCTTCGGATCAGGTTGATGATCCAAAGCAGGACGGTCGCCCCGATAACCGAGACCAGAAGGCTCCATAAGTTGAAGCCGGTCACACCGGAGGCGCCGATCAAGTCCATCAGGAAACCGCCCAGAAAACCGCCGACGACACCGACGGCGATATTGGCCAAAAGGCCCATACGGGCGTTGTTGCGGGTCAGCATGCTGGCGATCCAGCCGGCGATGCCGCCAACGACAATCCAGGATAACCAGTTCATGGTCCATCACCTCTCAGATTCGCCGGCAATCGGGCCGGCAGATTAATCTGAACTCATTATAACCCGGCGCGGATGGCAGCACAGGAACTTTGGTTACCAAAAGAGTTGTTGTCAGGACAGGCGGTTCTTGAAGTCCTCATAACCGAAGGAACGGATCAGCTGGAGTGTCCCGTCCTTGCGCCATAGCAGGATATCCGGCAGTTTCATGCCGTTGAAGGTGTTGCTCTTGACCATCGTGTAGATCGCCATGTCGCAAAAGACGAGCCGGTCGCCCGGAGCAAGCGGTCGGTCGAACGCGTAGTCGCCGATGACATCGCCAGCCAGGCAAGTCGGACCGCCCAGCCGGCAGGTCCAGGGTTTCTCGCCGGGCTGTCCGGCGCGAAGGACGTTCGGCCGGTAGGGCATTTCGAGCACGTCCGGCATATGGCAGGTGGCCGAAGTATCGAGGATGGCGATCGGCAGCGTGTTGTGGACGATGTCGATGACCTGAGCGACCAGGTAGCCGGCGTTGAGCGCAATCGCCTCACCGGGCTCAAGGTAGACGGCCAGCTGCGGGTGACGCGACTTGAAGTCATGAAGCAATCCGACCAGGCGCCCGATGTCGTAGCCCGGCCGCGTGATGTGGTGCCCGCCGCCAAAATTGACCCATGCCATGTTCTCCAGGTAGCGGCCGAAACGCTCTTCGAAGACCGGCAGGATCTCGGCCAGGGCATCCGCATCCTGTTCGCAGAGGCAGTGCAGGTGCAGGCCGCTCAGGCCCTCGAGCAGATCCGGGCGGAACTCGGACTGGATCACGCCCAGGCGCGAACCCGGCACGCAAGGGTCGTAGAGGCTGTGTGCCTGGGTCGGCTTTTCCGGGTTGACGCGCAGCCCGCAGACCTTGCCGGCCGCCAGGGCACGCGCTCGGAAGCGCTGCCACTGGCCGAACGAGTTGAAAACCAGGTGGTCGGCGACCGCCAGGATCGCGTCGAACTCGGCGTCGGTGTAGGCCGGCGAAAAGACATGGGTCTCCTTGCCGAAGTGTTCCCGGCCCAGCCGGGCTTCGTAGAGGCCGCTGGCCGTCGTCCCGTCCAGATAGCGGGCGATCAGCGGGTAGACGGCAAACATGGAGAAGGCTTTCTGGGCCAGCAGGATCTTGCAGCCGGCGCGGTCGGCGACCTGACGCAGCAAGATCAGGTTCTCTTCCAGCTTTCGCTCGTCGACGACGATGCAGGGCGTGGCGACTCCGGTCAGGTCGGGCAGCTTTTGCATCTCAGTCCACCAGCACGGGGTTGAAATCTTCCTGCCAGGGCAGGCCCCAGCGGTTGAGGGCGTCCATGAACGGGTCGGGGTCGAACTGCTCGACGTTGTAGACACCGGGTCTGGACCAGGCGCCGGTCATGACCAGCATCGCCCCGATCATCGCCGGCACGCCGGTGGTGTATGAGATCGCCTGCGAGCCGACCTCACGGTAGCTCGCCTGGTGGTCGCAGATGTTGTACAGGTAATATGTCTTGGGTCTGTCTTCCTTGACGCCCTTGAAGATGCAGCCGATGTTGGTTTTGCCGACCGTGCGCGGGCCGAGGCTGGCCGGGTCGGGCAAGACGGCCTTGAGGAACTGGAGCGGAATGATCGGCCGCCCGTCGAACATGACCGGCTCGATTGCGGTCATGCCGACGTTTTCCAGGCACTTGAGGTGGGTCAGGTAGCTCTGGCCGAAGGTCATGAAGAAACGGATGCGCCGGATGCCGGGGATGTTTTTGGCCAGTGACTCCAGCTCCTCGTGGTGGAGCAGGTACATGTCCTTTTGCCCGATGCCCTCGAAATCGTAGACGCGCTTGATCTCCATCGGCTCGGTCTCGACCCAGTGGCCGTTATCCCAGTAGCTGCCCTTGGCGGTCACTTCGCGGATGTTGATCTCCGGGTTGAAGTTGGTCGCGAACGGGTAGCCGTGGTCGCCGCCGTTGGCGTCCAGGATGTCGATCTCGTGGATCTCGTCGAAATGGTGCTTGAGCGCGTAGGCGGAAAAGACACCGGTGACGCCTGGATCGAAGCCGCTGCCCAGCAGGGCCGTGATGCCAGCTTCCTTAAACCGGTCGTGGTAGGCCCACTGCCAGCTGTATTCAAACTTGGCCGTTTCGCGCGGTTCGTAGTTGGCCGTATCGACATAAGGCGTCCTCGTCGCCAGGCAGGCCTCCATGATCGTCAGGTCCTGGTAGGGCAGGGCCAGGTTGAGCACCACGTCCGGCTTGAAACCCTCGATCAGGGCGATCACCTGGGCCGTGTCATCGGCGTCGACCGGAGCCGTGCGGATGATCGTCTGGCCGCCGGACAGTTTTTCTTTCAAAGCCTCACACTTGGCGACGGTCCGGCTGGCGATCAGGATCTCAGAAAAGACGTCGCTGTTCTGACAGCACTTGTGGATGGCCACGCTGGCGACACCGCCGCAGCCGATGATCAATGCTTTTCCCATGGGGCACCTCCTGGTTTTGTCTAGAGCCGCCGCGTCCGCCCGGAGAGGACGGCCAACAGCAGCTCGCGCATGGTCTTGAGGGCGGTCGCCGTCGCGATCCCGCTGGGGTCGAGCGGCGGCGACAGTTCGTTGAGGTCACAGGCGACAATGTTGAGGGATCCCGCCAGGCGGATCGCCCCCAGCAGGTCTGTGAAGGACAGTCCGCCCGCCTCCGGCGTTCCGGTACCGGGAAAGACAGCCGGATCGAGCACGTCGAGGTCGATCGTCAGGTAGACCGGGCGGCCGGCCAGCTGGCGCACCGTGTCGCCAAGGCCTTCCAGGTCGAAGAAGCGCGTCCGGACATGCGTCTTAGCCCAGGCGATCTCCTCGCGTTCGCCGGAACGGATGCCGAACTGGTGAATGCGCCCGTCACCGAGAAGTTCCCAGCAGCGCCGCATCACGGTCGCGTGGGACAGCTTCTCGTCCTGGTAGCTGTCGCGCAGGTCGGCGTGGGCATCCAGGTGGATCATGTGCAGATCGGGGAAGACGCGCGCGGCGGCCCGCACCGCGCCCAGAGTGACCAAATGCTCGCCCCCGATCATCAGGGGCAGCTTGCCGGCGGCCAGGATGGCCCGGCTGCGTTCCTCGATCAGGTCGAGTGCCCGGGCGGGGTTGCCGAAGGGCAAGTCGAGATCGCCGCTGTCGCAGACGGCAAAATCGGCCAGGTCCAGATCCTGGTAGGGGCTGTAGGTCTCGATCGAGTAGCTCTCGGCGCGCATGACACGGCTGGCCTGGCGCGTGCCGGGCCGGTAAGAAGTGGTGGCATCGAGCGGCGCGCCGAATATGACCGCCTGCGCGTCGTCGAACGCGGCCGTACAGCCCAGGAACGCATCCGCTTCCCTATCCCAAGTCGACATGTTCCACATCCTCCAGCAAATGCTGCACGTAGTTGGGCAGTGCGAAAGCGCCGCGATGCAGGTTGGTGTTGTAGTAGCGCGTCTCGATGCCCAGTTTTTTCCATTCCCGTGCCTTGAGATCCTGGACCGGGTGAAAGCGGTTGGACGCGAAGCCGAACAGCCAGTGGCCGGACGGGTAGGTCGGGATATGGGCCTGGTAGACCCGGCTGATCTGGAACGACTCGACGATGCGCTTGTGCGCCCGCTGCATGGCGATGGCGTCCACGTCGTAGAAGGGGCTCTCGTGCTGGTTGACCAGGATGCCGTCCGCGTTCAGCGCCTTGTAGCAGTTGCCGTAGAACTCGCGCGTGAACAGCCCCTCGCCCGGTCCGAACGGATCGGTTGAGTCGACAACGATCAGGTCGTAGTGGCCTTCGTAACGGCGGACAAACTTGAGCCCGTCCTGGATGTGGATCGTGACGCGCGGGTCGTCCAGCCGGCCGGCTGTGAACGGCAGGTAGGTGCGGCTGGCCTCGATCACCATCTGGTCGATCTCGACCAGGTCGATGCTCTCGATCGAAGGATAGCGCGTCAGCTCGCGCACAACGCCGCCGTCTCCGGCGCCGATCACCAGGACGCGGCGGATCTCGGGGTTGACCGCCAGCGGCACGTGGGCCAGCATCTCGTGGTAGATGAACTCGTCCTTCTCGGTCAGCATCAGG
>JAAZFW010000480.1 GCA_012511525.1 Clostridiaceae bacterium | reverse complement strand
TTTGCCCGCCGTTTCCCCAGCCGGCTGGCCGGGATTATCCTGCTCGACGCCCTGGCGATGTCGATCGTGGCCCTGATCCTGGCCCTGGCCGGGCGCGCCCGGTCGCTCGAAGGCCCCGTCCTGCTGCTGGCCGGCGTTTTCGGCGTCGTTTACATTTTGACGATCGTCACGCTGCAGGCCGCCCTGGCCGCCGGACCGATGGGCGCGACCATCCTGCTCAACAACATCTACATGATCTTCCCGGTCGTCTACAGCATCCTCTTTTTCGATGAAACCGTCACACCGACCAAGCTGATCGGCATCGCATGCATGCTGGCGGTGACGGTTCTGTCGGCTCCGCGCGACAAGAAGCTGAAGCAGAACCGGCAAGCCCTGTCGCTGCGCTGGTTTTTGCTGACGCTGGCGACAACGCTCTGTAACGGCGTCCTGACGATCCTGAAACGCTCCCTGTCCTGGTATTTTCCAAAGGCGGATTCCGCCGCGTTCACATTTTGGGGATTTCTCACCGTGGCTGCCATCTCCTGGCTGATCGTCGGGGTTCTGCTGCTGCGCAAACAGGATTTTTCCACCTGGACTGCCGATCCCAAATGGCTCGGGCTCTGCGCCCTGGGCGTCGGTGTGGCGACGGGCGGCGGGAACCTGTTCCAGCTGCTGGCGCTGCGCACGCTCCCGGCGGTGGTCGTCTTCCCCTTGAACGCCGGCGGCCTGCTGATGATCCTGTGGCTGTTTTCGCTTGTTGTCTACAAGGACAAGGTGCGTCCGTCAGGCGTGGTGGCCTTTATCCTCGGCCTGGTCGGGGCGGTCCTGCTCAGCCTGAAGTAGGCGGGATTGCCGAACGGACCGAATTGGATTATGATAGGCCAGGTGCCATCAGGCAACCGAAATCAACGCTTGACTGGAGCCGTGCATGTTCAAGAATCTCAAAACTTTTTTTGGAGCCCAGGATTTGACCAAGGGTTCCCCGATGGTCAACCTGCTTAAATTTTCTGTACCGCTTCTGATCGGCAACGTCGCCCAGCAGCTCTACAGCACGGTGGACTCGATCGTCGTCGGCAAATATGTCGGCGACACGGCCCTGGCCGCCATTGGCGCGGTTATGCCGATCATCAACCTGCTGCTGGTCCTGTTCATGGCCGTGGCGACCGGTGCCGGCATTTTGGTTTCCCAATATTTCGGAGCCCGCGACTGGCAGCACCTGGACCGCACGATCGGCAACGCGCTGCTTCTGATCGGGTTGTCCTCCGTCCTGATGACGGCAGCCGCCCTGATCCTGGCCCGGCCGATCCTGGTGTTGCTCGACACGCCGCCCGAGATTTTCGACACGTCGCTTGCCTATCTGCAGATCATTTTCATCGGCTGCATCAGCTTCGGGCTGTACAACATCATCGCCAGCATCATGCGCGGCCTGGGCGATTCGATCACGCCGCTGATTTTTCTCCTGATCACCACCGCGCTGAACACCGTCCTGGATATCTGGTTTGTCGCTGGACTGGGCTGGGGCGTGACCGGCGCCGCCGTGGCTACGGTGCTGTCCCAGACCGTCGCGGCAGCCTTGTGCGTCTGGCATCTGCTGCGCATCAAGGACATCGTGACCATCGGCTGGCACAGCCTGAAACCGGACAGCGACCTGATCCGCAAACTGCTGCGCATCGGCATGCCGGCCGGCCTGACGCAGGCCATTTTCTCCATGGCCATGGTTGTCGTTCAGGCGCTGACCAACTCGATGGGCTACCAGGTGATCACGACGACGATGGCCGTCATGCGCGTGGACGGGTTTGCCATGATGCCCAACTTCACCTTCGGCATGGCGATCATGACCTATGTCGGTCAGAACATCGGGGCCCGGCGCATGGACCGCGTCGATCAGGGCACGCGGGAGGCCGTCAAGCTCAGCGTGGGGCTGTCTACGTTCCTGACCGTTCTGCTGCTGCTCTTCGGCTCCAGCCTGATCAAGCTGTTTACGGACACGCCGGAGATCGTCGCCCTGGGCGAGCGCCAGATTCGCATCCTGGCGGCCGGATACATCGCCATGTCCATCACGCAGGTCTTCGGCGGCATCATGCGCGGCGCCGGCGACACCATGCCCTCGATGTGGATCTCCATGTTTACCACCGTCGCGTTCCGCGTACCGGTGGCTTACCTGCTGGCTTTCCTGACCCGTTCCCCAAAGTGGCCCAACGGGTCGCCGGACGCGCTCTTTTTCTCCCTTCTGATCAGTTGGGTTCTGGGGGCAATCCTGACTTACGGCTGGTACCGGCGCGGAACATGGCGCCGCAAGCGTGTGATTGAAACCGTGCCCGCCGCTGAAACCGCCGGCTAAAGCTTTCTTTTGGAACCGTTGCTGAAAGGCTCCTGACTTTTTCCTGTCCCGTATCATGCATCACCGCGCCCCGAGGCCCGGTATGGTAATCTTTTTATATATGCATGACAGGAGGACGAGAACATGAAGTCTTTAAAAAGCACCTTTACCTTGCACAACGGTGTCGCCATCCCCTGTGTTGGGTTTGGCACCTGGCAGGCCCAGGACGGCGAACAGGCAGAAACAGCCGTGCGAGCGGCCCTGGAGGCGGGCTACCGCCATATCGATACAGCGGCTGCCTACGGCAACGAGGAGAGTGTCGGACGGGCTGTTCGTGCCAGCGGCATCGACCGGGCAGAAATTTTCGTGACCAGCAAGCTGCGCAACCCGGATCACGGCTACGAAAGCACCCTGGCGGCCTTCGACCTGACCATGAGGCGCCGCGGCCTGGACACGCTTGACCTGTACCTGATCCACTGGCCCAACCCGGCCCAATTCAGGGACAACTGGCAGGAAGCCAACGCGGCGACCTGGAAAGCGTTCGAGGAGCTGTACGAAGCCGGCCGTATCCGCGCGATCGGTGTCAGCAACTTCCGCCCGCATCACCTGGACACCCTCCTGAAGACCGCCCGCATCGTCCCGATGGTCAACCAGATCCGGCTTTGTCCCGGCGACACCCAGGACGAGACGGTTGCTTACTCCCGCAAGCACAACATTCTGCTCGAGGCCTACAGTCCGCTCGGGACCGGCAAGATCTTCGGCGTGCCCCTGATGCAGGAAATGGCGGCCAAGTACGGCAAGACCGTCGCCCAGATCAGCTTGCGCTGGAGCCTGCAGATGGGCTTTTTGCCGCTGCCCAAATCGACAACCCCGTCCCGGATCAGGGAAAACGCCGCGCTGTTCGATTTTGAGTTATCGCAGGCCGATATGGATCGGATCACGGGCCTTGAGGATTGCTGCGGCAAGGCCTCCGACCCGGACAAGATCCCCTTCTAAGGATCAGTTAAGAATTTATCGAGCGACTTATTGATGAAAAGTCCTTGAAGTTTTTCAGCGGTTGTTGAGCTCGGCGGTCTGCAAGATGTTGCGGCACAAGAAGAGCACCAGCAGCGCCACCGGGACATTGGCACCGAGCAGGGCCAGCAGCGCGCCGGTTTCGGTGCCGGCCAGGAAAGCCAGCACGATTCCCGGCAGCGCCAGGAACGTCAGCAGCAGGAAATAAAAGAAAAAGATCAGCACTTTGGAAGTGCCCGCGCCGAAGATCCGCTCGGTCAGCAAATTGCCCGCCGTAAACAGGTAGGCATAGCTGACCCGGGCCAGGATGCAGAGCGCGCAGCTGAGAGGACTTGCGCGCAGCAGCAGGGCAAGCGGGACGAACAGGAGGGCGGCCTCGATGAAAAAGCTGCCCAGGCTTTCGCGCAGGCTGTGCAGCAGCTTGGCGAACGGCGGCTCAGGCACCAGGTAGATGTAGGGCTTTAGCAGTTCCCGGTTGAGCCGCCCCAGCGAGACAGAAAAAATCTGGATGTAGGATGAGAACGCAAACACGCCCAGCAGCCCGATCTCGCGCATGAAAAATGAAACGGCCAGCACCATGACGATGAAGATGAGCGATTGGCCGCTTAGCAGCAACACGCGGCTGCGCCGGTTTTCCACGACATGTTTGAAGTAGAAGGCTGAAGCGCCCGACCCTTTGTTCAGCCCGACCTTGCCCAGCCGCACGCGGCGCGGGGCGGCGTCTTCCAGCCGCCCTTCTTTTCGTGCCGTGATTGCGTTGTGGTTGCTTTCGGTCGTCAGCAGGACATCCTCGTAGAAATCCTGACGGACCCGCGTAACCGTGATGACCAGCAGGCCGAGGAAGGCCAGGCAGGCCGCGAAGCCGGCCAAGGCCAGCCATCTGTCTTTCATGACAAAGCCGGCAACCAGGGCGCTGATCCAGCCTGCGACCGGGAACAGGCGTGTCGTCGTGCTGTTGCCCGCGGTGACCAGCACGTCCAGAACATGCTCCGGATCCGCGAGCAGCCGGATCAGCACATAACCGCCGTATCCGACGAGCAGGCCGTAGAAGGCGAACTTGAGCCCGGTATGGATCCTGTCGTTTCCGCTGGTCAGACTGTAAAGCACCATGGCGGTCAGCTGGGCGCTGAAGACGGTCAGGGCGTAACCGAACAGGATGACCAGCAGGGCCGGCAGCGAGACACCGTAGAGCTGGCGCATCCAGCCGAACTGGTAGAGCAAGAACAAGCCCAGCAGCAACGATTGCCCCATCTGCTGGATAAGACCAAAAAAGAGGACCGAACGGGGCCGGAACGGGGCGGCAAAGATCAGGTTGACATCCGCCAGGCGGAACAGGCTGGCGCCCTGGCCGAACCCGCGCCGGGCCAGCAGCACGAACAAGAGCAGGTACAGGGCGAACAAGCCGGCGGTCAGCTCCCGGATGTCACGCCGCGCCGGATTCATGGCCGTGTCTGGCCGGCCGCTGAACACGACCATGGTCAGCATGGCGCCGATGAAGAGCAGATAAAGCAGCTTTGCCGGGCTTTTCAGCCAAGATAAGACCTGGTTTTTCAATCGCGTCAGGAGCAGATAGGCGAGTGGGCTTCTCATGGCTGCCGGTCCTCCGTGATGCTAAAGAAGAGCTCCTCGAGCGACTGGTCCTGACCGGCTTCCTCCTGGCGGGATCGGCTGGCGGCGATGGCGCCGTCGACCATGATGTGCGCCGTATCCCAGAGGTCCGCGACGGAGTCGAGCATATGCGTGCTGATCAGGATGGCCGCGCCAGCCGCTCTGAGCTCGCCGAACAGCCGCTTCAGCTCCTTGATCGCATGCGGGTCCAACCCGACCATCGGCTCGTCGAAGACAACCAGCCGGGGACGGTGCAGCAGGGCACAGCAAATCGACAGTTTCTGCTGCATGCCCTTGGACAGCTCCTTGCCCAGCTTCTTTTGCTTGTCCAGAAGTTCAAAACGGGCGAGCAGGTCCGGAGCGTCACCGTCATCGTAAAGGCGGTAGGCCCGGCGGCTGAATTCGACGTGTTCCGAAACAGTCAGCCGGTCATAGAGCTCAGGCGACTCCGGTACATAACCGAGCAATCGCTTGGCCTCGACGGTTTTGTTGGGGTGTCCGCCGATGGTGACGTCGCCAGTAAAACGAAGCAGGCCGGTGACGCACTTGATGAGCGTCGATTTCCCGGCGCCGTTCGGCCCCAGCAGCACCGCGATTTCACCTGGATGAACGTGCAGGGACAGGTTCTTGTTGGCTTGAAGCTTGCCGTAGGATTTCGTGACATTCGCGACATGAAGCATAGGTATCCCTCCCGGTTCGTGCTCTATTGTACGCGAAAGCAGTCGGATAAAAAAGAGATCATCACAAGTTGCACATAATTTGATTCTATACTGAACGTGAACCCGCCGCAGGCGGCATCCCGGAGAAGTGAGGAGCAGGAAAAACGAAACCAGCGAAGAGCCTTAAAAAGGGCTGGCCTATCCGAATGTGGGTCCAACTTGTCTTTTTTGCCTGGATAGCCGTTCTGGCGGTCGGCAAGGGACTGGCCGAGGCCGGCGTGGACATTCCTTTTTTGCCGGAGGTCTCGCTGCACGCCGTCTGCCCGTTCGGCGGTGTCGTAACGCTTTACAATCTGGCGACATTGGGACGCTATGTGCAGAAAATCCATG
>JAAZFW010000479.1 GCA_012511525.1 Clostridiaceae bacterium | reverse complement strand
TTTTGCAAAGACATCCGCGAGGTCGCCGAACCGGGGGCCTTGCTGCTCAACTACTCGAACCCCAACGCCATGGCCACCTGGGCCTGCAACACGTATGGCAAGGTGCGCACCATCGGGCTTTGCCACGGGGAGATCCACGGCGAGCACCAGATCGCCGAAGCGCTGGGCATCCCGCACGGCGAGCTGGATTTTGTCTGCGCCGGGCTGAACCACCAGACCTGGTATATCAGCGTCAAGCACCGCGGCCAGGAGATGTGCGGCAAGCTGCTGGAAGGATTCGAGAACCACCCTGTTCTTCGGGAACAGGAAAAGGTCCGCATCGATATCCTGCGCCGTTTCGGCTACTATTCCACCGAAAGCAACGGCCATCTATCGGAATATGTCGCCTGGTATCGCAAGCGTCCGGATGAAATCAAGGACTGGATCAGCCTGGACAGCTGGATCCACGGCGAAACAGGCGGGTATCTGCGCGTCACCCGCGAGGAACGCAATTGGTTCGAGACCGAATACCCCAAGATCCTGGCCATGCCGCCCAAAAAGTACGACGGCAGCCAGCGCGGACGCGAGCATTGTTCTTACATTCAGGAAGGCCTTGAAACACGTCGCCCTTACCGGGGTCACTTTAACGTCGTCAACAACGGCTGCATCACCAACCTGCCCGACGACTGCATTGTCGAAGTCCCCTGTTACGTGGACGGCAACGGCATTTCCGTACCGCAGGTCGGCGATCTTCCAGGCGGCTGCGCAGCCGTCTGCAGCCAGAGTGTCTGGGTGCAGCGCCTGGCCGTGGAAGCGGCCGTTTTCGGCGACGTCAGCCGGCTTAAGCAGGCGGCGCTGCTCGATCCGCTCACCGGCGCGGTATGCAATCCGCCCGAGGTCTGGCAGATGGTCGACGAGATGCTGATCGCCCAGGAAGCCTGGCTGCCGCAATACGGCCAGGCCATCGCAGACGCAAAGCAAACCTTCGCCAAGGGGAACCTGATCCCGACCAACAGCGGTTACCGCGGCGCCGCGCGCCGGCAAGACAAGACCGCAGCAGAAGTGGCTGCAGAACATGACAAGCGCAGCATAACCGCTGACGCATAGAGGCAGGGCTAAGCAATGTCCGATTTGTTCTGGGTCCTTTACCGAATCGTGTTCGGCGCGTTGTTCGGCTTGCTCATCGGCAGCTTTCTCAACGTGTGCATCTACCGGCTGCCGCGCCATGAGACGATCGTGCGGGGGCACTCCTATTGCCCCAACTGCCTCCATAAACTGGCCGGCGCAGACCTAATTCCCATTTTCAGCTACCTGTTCCTGCGCGGTCGCTGCCGCTACTGCGCGCAGCCCATCTCACCGCGCTATGCCCGGATCGAATCCGCGACGGGGTTTATTTTCGCCCTGACCGTAGGCCTTTGGGGCAGCGGGCCTTTCACCCCCGCTTCAGATAAGCCGGACTATCTGGCGGCGATACCCGATGCGCCCTATAATATGGCGGTCGTATGCTGTGTTCTGGCGGCCTTTTGCGCCCTGCTGGTCTGGTCGATGATCCTCTTCGACGAGCAGCTGCCGCCGCGGGCCTTGTACGGTTTCATCCTGATCCCGGCTCTGCTGCGCCTATCGCTCCAACCCGGCCGGATCCTGCTTCACTTGGCCGGGGCAGCTTTTGCTATCGCCGTCTGGTGGCTCCTCGAAACATTGCGATTGCTCCCGGAAGGCGACCGGACCAGGCGTAACCATGTCTTTTCCGGCCTGGCCCTGCTTGGCCTGACCGGCGGCCTGATCGCCCTGCAGCCGATCATGGCCGCGATCCTGGTCGCGTCAGTCCTGGCCCTGCTGGCTAAAAAACCAGAACGCGCCCGCCGGCTTGTTCGCATGGTCCTGCCTGCGGCGGTTCTGGCTTCAGCCGTGATCTGGCTGTTTCTCTAAGGGGCTGTTCATCAACAAGTCGCTCTAAAGGTTCTCCGGGAGATTGATCAGAGTCGTCAATCTCCCGGAGAAAAGAGCAACAACGCTCTTAACAGTCCCTGATCAGGCATTCTGGGGCAGCCGGCGCATGCCCAGTCCCGTCAGGGCGATCAACAAGGCTGAGACAACCAATAGATGCCAGCCGACATTGATGAGTGTGTCACGTCCCCCCTCGCCCAAAAACCACATCGCAAAACGGCGAAAGCCCTCGCTCGTGCCGGTCATGATCGGCAGGAAGATATAGGATGTCCCGAACAGGATCCAGAACGCCACCGTGAAACGCGCGCCCCAGCGATAGGAGAAGACGGCGGCTGTTTGACCAAACAGGAAAACCGTCAGAAAGGCGGCGAAAACAAGCAAGATCTCCCCGGCCAGGGAATAGGGCTGATGCCCGTTTAGCGGGTAGACATAGGTGCTGATAACACCCGGATCATTGATCTGGCTCAGACCAACGACCTGGTTGAACAGGCGTTCAAACCAGCCCATCAGGAAGCTGACCGCGGTAAATCCGGCCGCGACCGCCGCGGTGCGCAGCAGGGCCGCGCCATACTGGTTGCTCCAGGTGTTGCTCATCGCCAGCAGGAAATTGTAGTCTTCCCGAAATCCGGCATAGCTGCCGACAAACAGGAAAATGGCGCCGGCGAACAGGAACACGACGCTGCTGATCATGCTGTTCGGGCCAAACGGCGTATAAGTGATGCTGCCGGTTGTGGTCACCCGGAGCAGCAGGGGCAGTCCGTAGGCAGCGAGCAGATAGATGCCCAAAAAGACCAGGCATGGCTTGAAAACGCTGGCTAAAAGGTAGCGCGTGCAGCGCAGCAGACGATGGTTGGCGCTCATGTCAGGACACCTGCCTTTCGAAAGATCCGACCGACGGTTCGGTCAGGTGGATAAAGAGCTTTTGCAGCGATACCGGCGCCAGGTCGATTTCCTTTTCGCGCAGCTCGGCCAGGCAATCCGCCGGCAGCGGAGCGGCCACCGTCATCGCGCTGAGCCGGCCGATGTCATCGCGGCTGAGCACAGCCAGGCGATAACGGCTGACCAATTCCTCGAGGCGGTCCTTCCGCCCGGACAGGACGATTGATCGTTTTCTCAGGTTTTCGACGCTGTCCATGGCGATCAGGC
>JAAZFW010000062.1 GCA_012511525.1 Clostridiaceae bacterium | reverse complement strand
CCGGCCAGCTGCCGGACACGCGCCTGGTCACCGGCACCAACTTCGCCGACGTTTCTGTCCATTACGACAAACGCACCGGAAAAGTCAAGGCGCTGTGCGCCATCGACAACCTCGGCAAGGGCGCTGCCGCCCAGGCGGTCCAGGCGATGAACCTGATGGCCGGCCTGGCTGAAAACGAAGGCCTGATTGCCGTGGGCATGGCCATCTAGACGAGGAGGATGCACGATGGAAAACCTGTCTGTCAGTGAAATCAAGAGCGTCATCGCCAAGGCTGAGATCCTGATCGAAGCCCTGCCCTATATCCAGAGCCTGGCCGGTAAAACGGTGGTCATCAAGTACGGCGGCAACGCCATGATCAACGAGGAGCTCAAGAACCACGTGATGGAGGACATCACGCTCTTAAAGTACATCGGGATCAACCCGGTGCTTGTCCACGGCGGCGGTCCGGACATCAACGCCATGCTCGACCGGCTGGGCATCGTCTCATCCTTCAGCGGCGGCCTTAGGGTCACCGACGCCCAGACGATGTCCGTCGCCCAGATGGTTCTGGTCGGCAAGACCAACAAGGAAATCGTTGCCCGCCTCAACCAGAACGGCGCCAAGGCGATCGGGATCTGCGGTATCGACGGCCGTCTGATCGAATGCGAGAAGATCACGTCCGACCACGCCGGCAAGCCGCTGGACATCGGGTTCGTCGGCAACATCGTCCGGATCAACACGCGCGTGCTCGAGATGCTGGCCACCGACGAGTACATCCCGGTCGTCGCGCCGGTCGGCATCGGGCCGAACGGCGAGAGCTACAACATCAACGCCGACACCGTCGCCGCGGAGATCGCTGCTGCGCTTAAAGCCGAGAAGCTGATGACCCTGACGGATGTCGAAGGGGTCAAAATCCGCAACGAGGAGGGTGAGGATGTCGTCATCTCGACACTCAACGAACAGGAGATCCACGACCTGATCGATCGCGGTATCATCAGCGGCGGCATGATCCCCAAGATCACGGGCTGCCTGGAAACGGTCAAACGGGGGGTCGGGCGGGCCCATATCATCGACGGGCGCATCCCGCACTGCCTGCTGCTCGAGATCTTCACCAACAAAGGGATCGGCACCATGATCACGCGCGAACGCAAACCTTATTATGACGGCGAACGCATCTGACCCGAAAGGAGCACCCCATGTCCGAACATGACAATGCCCTGAACAGCGACAACCAGACCGACCTGCTCGGTCAGGCCGTCGGTTTGGATGACCAGTACTACTTGAATGTTTATGGCCGACGCCAGATGCTGCTCATCGTCTCCGGCGAAGGGGCCTGGCTCACCGGCAGCGACGGCAAACGCTACCTGGACCTGATCGGCGGCATTGCCGTGAGCGTCCTGGGCCATGCCCATCCGCGGCTGGTTAAAGCGATCTGCGAGCAGGCCGGCCGTGTCATCCATTGCAGCAATTATTTTTACAACGAACCCCAGGCACGGCTGGCCGAACGCCTGGCCGTCCTGTCGGGACTGGATGGCGCACGCGTCTTTTTCAGCAACAGCGGAGCCGAGGCCAACGAGGCCGCGATCAAGCTGGCCCGCGCCTATTTCCACCACCAGGGCGCGCCGCGCGCCAAAATCGTCAGCGCGCTCAAGTCTTTTCACGGCCGGACCCTGGCCACCGCCACGGCGACCGGCCAGGACAAGTACAGCGCGCCGTTCGCCCCCCTGCCGGCCGGGTTCGTTCATGTTCCCTATAACGACATCGGGGCTCTGGAGCAGGCGGTCGACCAGGAAACCTGCGCCGTTCTGCTCGAAGTGATCCAGGGTGAAAGCGGCGGCATTCCCGCAAATACCGAATACCTCAAAGCTGCTGAGGCGCTTTGCAGGCAAACCGGGGCCCGCCTGATTATCGACGAGATCCAGACCGGTATGGGACGTACCGGGCGTTTTCTGGCCCACGAGCATGCGGGCATCCGTCCGGACATGGTCACCCTGGCCAAAGGTCTGGCCGGCGGCGTCCCGATCGGCGCCATGATCGCCAACGCGCAGACGGCGGCCGGTTTCAATCCGGGCGACCACGGCACGACATTCGGCGGCAACCCTCTGGCTTGTGCCGCCGCGCTGGCCGTGCTGGATACGTACGAACAGGATCGGCTGATCGAGCGGGCCGCTTCGGTCGGCGCCGCGTTGAAACAACAGCTCCTGGACCTGGCGCAGCGCCTGCCGGCGATTGCCGAAATCCGCGGTCTTGGCCTGATGCTCGGGATCGGGCTGGCCTTCCCCGTTGCCCAGGCGATCAAAGCCAGCATGCTGAAAAAAGGCTTCCTGGTAGGATCGGTCGGCGATACGACCATCCGCCTGCTGCCGCCTTTGATCGTGGAGCCTGACGACCTTGCTTTGTTTGTCCGGGCCT
>JAAZFW010000478.1 GCA_012511525.1 Clostridiaceae bacterium | reverse complement strand
GCCCGGTACGGTGATCACGGTCAGTGCCGCGTATCAGGCTATGAGATGCCGTATTTCCATTCGCAACATCGGGGCCACCATTCCGCCCGAAGAACTGGGCCGAATCTGGGAACGCTTCCACCAGGCCGGCAGCCGTCCGTTGGGAACCGGGTTGGGCCTGGCCATCGTCAAGTCGATTCTCGAACAGCACCAGGCGAATTTTGGCGTGCAGAGCCAAAACGGCATCACGGAGTTCTGGTTTGATGCCCCTGTCGCTGAAGTTTAGAACGTGATGCTGTCACCGGTTTGAAGCAGCAGGCAGCGATCGCCGAAAAACGCTTTCAGGCGGCACCAGGCCGGTACGCCGGTGCAATGCATCGGGACCAGGCGGTCGATCTCAAATGCCTGCAGCGCCCGGGAAAGCTCGTCCAGTTGTTCGTCCGATGCCTGGCCGAGGTGAAAGCCACCTATTACAGCCTGGATTTTTTCCTGTGGATAGAACTGCCGCACGCAGGCGAGTGCGTTGAGCAACCCCGGATGGCAGCAGCCGCAGATCACGACCAGGCCGTCTTTTTGCCGGGAGGTGAGAATTTGCTCGTCCAGGAACAGGTCGGTCTGCAGCGCACCGTTCTTGCGGATCATAAATCCCGGCGACACGCCGGCGGTGCTGGTCAGTTCCGGCAGCCGGCAGCACAGGCAGGTATCACGGGCGATCTCCATCGTGCCGGTGTTGTACATCAGCCTGCTGGTGAATCCCGGCAGATCATCGGGCTGCCAGCTGAGGCCGGCCTGGCGCATATCATGCCCGAACCGCTCGGCAAACGCGTCGGGATGGGCGAAAAACCGCGGCCAGCCGGACCGTTCGGCAGGGAAGAAGCGAAAGCCGTCCCCATGGTCGTAGTGCCCGTGGCTGAGCACGGCCCGATCCGCCTTGCCGATATCGATACCCAACTGGCTGGCGTTACGAAGATAGGCGTCGGACTGGCCAGCGTCAAACAGAATATTGGCGTCATCCAGTTCCAGCCAGAAAGACAAGCCGTGTTCGGCGATGAGCTGACGCTTGCGAACGCTGTTTTCAACAAGAACCGTGATCTTGAGCATAGGACACCTCACAGATGGTTGGCTGCGCCTTAGATACAATGCGGCAACCACTCATTTGATTATGGTCATAAGACCACAAAAAGGCAAGCGCACCCGTGTGGGGAAATCTTGCCAGATACGCAAAAAAACGTCATGATGGGAAAGGAACAAAAATACCGGAACAGTCGGAGGATCTGACATGCTTGAAGAAGAAATGCTGGCGCGAAAGGCCTGGGCGGTCGTCGGGGCCAACCAGAATCCGGAGAAATACGGCCATATGATCTACGCCAAACTGAAGCGCAAAGGGTATCGGGTTTATGCGGTGAACCCACGCTATGAGTCCATTGACGGGGAGCCCTGCTATGCGGCACTGTCGGATCTGCCGGAGCGCGTGGCCGTCGTTAATATGGTGGTGGCGCCCAAAGCGGGTCGGGCTTACATTGAGGAAGCGGCGCAGTTGGGCGTGCCGTACGTCTGGTTTCAGCCCGGAACTTTCAGCGACGAGCTGGGTCTGTTGGCAGACCGGCTGGGATTGAAATACGTTCAGGCCTGCGCCCTGGTCGCGACGCGCTGACGATCAGGAGGATTGGGCCTGGTAGCGGAAAATGTCGCTGCCGAGCGGCACGCCAAAATGGCCTGCAACCAGGGGGCACTTGGCCTTGAGCAGGAAAAAAATGTCTCTCGGTATATCCGACATGCCTTCGTAGTTGCCTTGGCCTTTGCTGATGACGATGTCCGCGTGCCACAGCAGGTCGGCAAACGCCGGTGTGATGTCTTCCAGGATCGTTCCGGGCGAATCGCAGCCGCTCTCGACCAGCCTCGCACACGATTCCAGGCCTGACAACCGGGCGTCTTCCAGGGTCGCGTCGTTGATGATCGGCTGGCTCTTGACGGCATAATAGACCGTAGCCGGCTTAAGCTGTTCGGCCAGCAGCCGGTCAAACACGCTCTCACCGGCGTTGTCACCGATGATTAAGACGGTTTTAGCTTCACGGAGACGGCAGGAGAGTTCATCCAGGTCGCAGATGGCCATAGGCAGATCCAGGCGGTTCAGGATCGCCTGCCCGATCTCGATGTCCCTATAGATCGCGGCGTCGATCAGGTTGCCTGCAGCCGCGGCCTTGATCGCGATCAGGAGCGGATTGTCGCTGGCCAAAACCCGGGCGCGGGCCTGATCGTAAAGCTCGAGCGCCGCCCGGATGTGCTCGTGCTTTATCGCTCGGTAGGGATCGGCTGAACCTGTGATCTGCTTGACTTGCCGGTGGATCGCCCGGGCCAGCTGGGGCGATGTGGTGTAGCGCTTATAGTCGGAAAGAAGGGCCAGGGCGGCGTCCATGATCGCCTGCTCATGGTGATTATCCATTGCCGTCAGCCGGGCCGCTTCGAGCGACTGGCGCAGCAGGCAGGGCAGACAGTCCAGTGTCAGTTTCATCGGGGAGAACCTCCTGTTTCACAGCGTTGTCATTGTAGATCGCCGGTCGGCAGGTGTCAAACTGTGCCGGTCACTGGCGCACTTGAAAGTGCCGTACCGTCAAGGTATAGTGAAGCCAGGCTGCCAATGGCCACCTGGCAGCAGGAGGCATCGTGAAAAATCATCTGATCTACACGCAGGACCTGACCCATTGCGGTCTTAAGAAAACACGCCATCGGCTGGCTGTCCTGGACATATTGGACCACAGCGAGCAACCGCTGACGGCGGAGCAGATATACGCCAGTCTCCAGGATCGGCAGGTTGCGATTAATTTGTCGACAATATACCGGACCCTCGACACGCTGGTGCTGAACAAGCTGGTGACAAGGCTTAGCATCACCCAGGACGGGCGTGCCCTGCATGAGTACAACCGGCGCGTTCACCGTCACTATCTGGTCTGTCAGGGATGCCGTAAAATTATCCCGATCGACGGCTGTCCGCTGGCCGATTACAGCCGCCAGCTGGAGAAGGAGACGGGGTTTAAAATCAGCGGCCATAAGCTTGACTTGTTCGGATACTGCCCCCAGTGCCAGCAAAAACAGCTTGATCAACAGGAAAAAGATGCAGATCTGAAGGCGCGCGAAGAGGGTTAGGTTCCAGGCAGCAGACAAGCGTAACACAGGTGCCAATATTACGAATTGTTTACAGGAGTTTTAATATTCCTCTTGATTTGCCCATATAAACTTAACTTCCCGAGTATTTTTTATAAGTACGATACTTATTTCTGAATAAACATCCCTGCCAATGCCCGGAAGCACTGGGTTTCATGCAGATAATGCTTGCAAATAATCACCATGTAATATATACTGTGCTTATAAAACAATATTTATAAGCACAG
>JAAZFW010000477.1 GCA_012511525.1 Clostridiaceae bacterium | reverse complement strand
TGGGACCTGATCGACCGCCTGGAAGCCTTTAACCTGGCGATCATCCGGCATTACGTCGACCTGGAGGTCGACATGGTCGCCTATCCGGAGGATCTGGGCATGCAAAACGGCCCGATGCTGTCTCCTTCCCATTTCCGCCGCTACATTAAGCCCAGCTACCAGCGCCTGATGAAGCCGGCCCGCGACAAGGGCCTGATCGTCCACATGCACTCGGACGGCCACCTGCACGACCTGATCGACGACATCATCGAAGGCGGCGTCGACGTGATCAACTTGCAGGACTTGGTTAACGGGATCGACTGGATCGCGGCGCGCTTTGCCGGCAAAACCTGCGTCGATCTGGACATCGACCGCCAGCAGATCACGCCATACGGCACGCCGGCCCAAGTCGACGAACTATTGCGAAGCGAGATCCAAAAAATCGGACGCCGGGAAGGCGGCCTGATCCTGACCTTCGGCCTCTACCCCGGCACGCCCGTCGCCAACGTCAAGGCCCTGATGGACGCCATGGAGCGTTACGCCTTCCTCGCGTAGGAAAATATCACAGGAGGTTTTCATGGATTACGATCTGGCCATCCTCGATGCGAGCGGCGCGGCCCTGGGCTTTGCCGAGGCCCTGCAAGGCCAATATCGCGTGCTGGTGCTCAACCGGACGGCCATGGTCGCCGCCGAGTTCATCAACGCCTTCCGGCCCTGTCCGGGACGTGTGACCGCAGACAGCCCGCCGGCCCGGTCGATCCTGTCCGGCCTCGAGCAGGAGGGGTTGCTGGCGTTCGATCAAGTTCGCCATTATTCCGCCGGTCCGCTGCTTCATCACGCGTTCAGCCAGCTGACCTGTGACCAGCTCTATGAGACCGACCTTCTGGCCGTGGAACCTGTACCTGGCGGTTATGCGCTCGACATCGTCAACCGTTCCGGCATGCGAAAAATCAAGACCCGCGTCCTGGTCGACACGCGGGACTCCGCTCTGCCCAACCCCAGGACCTTGAACGCGATCCTGGTCAGCTGCGATCCGGCTGCCCCGACCCCTCCGGACGGCGGCGCCATGACCTTTTTTTGTGAAACGGACCCACACCCGCCCACATGTATCCTGCAGCTGGCCTGTTCCCGGGACGAAACGCTCTTTGCCGCCCGGCACCGCCTGATCGAAAGCTGGCAGCTGATTGCTGCGCAACATCCTGCCTGGAAAATCGCTTCGATCGGTCTGGCGTTTGCCGCCATCCCCGATGCGTCTTCCCTCAGCGCCACCATGGATCCTTCCGGCCTGATCCGTCTGCCTTCGGCCGCCTTTCCCAACCTCCTGGCCGCAATCGACGCCGGTTATCGCCTCGGAAAGGAGCTGACCCTATGATTTGCCGCTATCTTGAGAACAACCGGCTTGTCGAAGCGCCGGCTGACGAATCGGTTTTTACCGAACACATGCCCCTGATCGTTGTCGGCGTCGGTACCGCCGGCGCCTATGCCGTGCTGGCCGCAGCCAGACTCGACATCGCAGTCCTGGGCATCGACTTGAACAGCGGTGCCGGTGGCATGGGCACCTATGGCTACGTATCCGGCTACTATTACGGTGCCGCGGGCGGCTTGCACCTGGAGATCGACCAGCAGGCGGAGCAGCTGCGCGACGCGCTGTTCGTCGACACGGTCGAAGCCAAACGCTACCTGCTCGAAAAAGAAGCCCTGTGCTACGGTGCCCGGCTCTGGTTCGAAGCGCGGCTAACCGGCGTTTATCTCGAGCACCAATCCGTGTGCGGAGTTCGAAGCCTGGCCGGCGGCCAGATCCGCCAGCTGTCCTGTGATGTCGCCAGCGACGCGACTGCAGAAGCCGAACTTTGCCGTATGGCCGGCTGCGCGCTGCTCGGCGGCCGCCAGTCGGACGGCAAGCTGCGCCCGTTCACCAGCGTCAAGGTTTGGCTGAACGAAGATGGCCAGATCGCCCGCACCAACCATGACAGCGGCTACATCGACCCGTACGATGCCA
>JAAZFW010000476.1 GCA_012511525.1 Clostridiaceae bacterium | reverse complement strand
GGCTTGCCGCGGGTCATATTCAGTTTCAAGCCGCGCTGCATCCAGGCCGACAGCTGTTCTTCCAGCTGCTGTACCTCATCTTTCAACATGGCTTGAGACCAGTCCTGATATGAAAGCATTTGTGTTCCCCCTTGCAAATAAACACCTGTAAAGATAAATATAACGCCATTATAAACTAGCGTGTCAGGCGGGACAAGTCCCTTTTTCAGAGCTAAATAATGGGGTTCGTCTTTTTTGCGAGCGGTTATGCCATATTATTTTCGTTCTAGAACTGCAAGAAGATATCGTCATTTATGCACGAGATGTGTCCGGTGTGCGATGCGCTTCCAGGGTTTTCAGGAAGGTTAGCCGGTGCAGGGGGCATGGCCCGTGTCGCAGCAGCGCGTCATAATGGCTCCTGGTACCGTAACCCTTATGTCCGGCAAAGCCATAGACCGGGTACTGGCGGTCGTATTCAAGCATCAGGCGATCCCGCGTCACCTTGGCCAGGATCGAGGCCGCGGCAATCGAAACCGACTCGGCGTCGCCGCGCACGATCGGACGCACCGCCATGGGCACGCCACCGAGCTTGACGGCATCCACCAGCAGCAGATCGGGCTGCCGATTCAGGGCGGCGACCGATTGACGCATCGCCTGGCAGGTTGCTTCGAGAATGTTGATCCGGTCGATGGTGGCGGCATCAACCAGGCTGCCCGACCAGCCAAGCGCCTGGTCCGTGATCTGGTCATAGAGTGCGTCGCGCGCGGCGGGCGACAGCTTTTTCGAATCGTTCAGGCCGTAAATCGGGCGATCGGGATCGAGGATGCAGGCCGCTGCGGCGACCGGTCCCGCCAGAGGCCCACGGCCTGCCTCATCCAGACCGGCCAGGCAGACATAGCCCGCCATCCAGGCCTGGCGCTCGTGCAGCAGCATCCGCTCGTAGCGGGCGCGCAGCTTTTCATCTCGGGCGTTCATCAGGTCACCTGCGGCCGTTCCAGGCTGATCCGGCCGATTCGTCCGCCGCGCAGCTCGTCCAGGAATACCGCGGCGAACCGGTCGATGTCCGCGCGTCCGCCGCTCATCAGGCAGCCGCGGTTGCGCGCCGCCTGTTCGAGCCGGTCCAGCCGGTCCTCCGGCGGATCGATCAGGTAACGTTGGCGGATCAGGTCCGGATAAAGCTGGCACAGTTCGTCCAAGGTCTGGCGGGCGATGTCTTCAGACGACAGCAGGTTGTCCTTGATCGCGCCGGTCGCGGCCAGGTGGCGCTGTCGGACCTGGCTGTCGATACGGGGCCAAAGCACGCCGGGCGAGTCGAGCAGTTCCAGCGGTCCGGCCTTGATCCAGCTCAGCTGGCGGGTGACCCCCGGCTTGTCCGCGGTCGGAGCGGCTTTGCGTGCGCTGAGCGCGTTGATCAGGGTCGATTTACCGGTATTGGGAATGCCGGCCACCAGGATGCGGATCGGTCGAAAAATGCGCCCCTTAGCCAAGGCGCGCTCTGTTTTTTCCTGGGTCAGGCGGCGCGCGGACAGGACGACCTGCTTGAGACTGCTGCGCCGGATGCTGTTGCAAGGCAACGCCTCGAAGCCCTGGGATTTGAAATGCTCGAGCCACAGCCGGGTGACGGCCGGATCGGCCAGGTCTTCCTTGTTCAGAACCAGAAGGCAAGGCTTGCCCCGGATCAGGCGGAGCAGCTCGGGATTGCGGCTGGCCGAGGGAATCCGGGCGTCGCAGGTCTCGATCACCAGGTCCACTTGTTTCAGCATCTCCTTGATTTCGCGCAGGGTCCGGGCCATGTGGCCCGGAAACCAACTGGTTGCCATACCGGACTCCTTTCCAGCAGCTTGTGAAAAGGGACCCTTGCAGGTCCCTTGACATTTAGCGTGATTTGTTGGCGAGTTTTTCGCGGACCTTGGCTGCTTTGCCCACGCGGTCGCGCAGGTAATAGAGCTTGGCCCGACGGACACGGCCTTTGCGAACGATTTCGATTCTTTCAATTTTGGGTGAATGAATCGGTAAAATCCGTTCAACGCCGACGCCGTAGGACAAGCGCCGGACGGTCAGGGTCTCAGACAAACCGCCGCCTTTACGGGCGATGACGGTGCCTTCGAAAACCTGGATCCGCTCGCGGTTCCCTTCCTTGATCTTGAGGTGCACCTTGACATAGTCGCCGATCGACACGTCGGGGTAGGCATTCTTGAGCTGTTCGCTTTCAATAGCCTGGATCAAGTTCATATTGCGTTCCTCCCTTCGACATGGATGTTCATGCACGCAACCGGCAGCGGACCATCCGTAATAAGC
>JAAZFW010000475.1 GCA_012511525.1 Clostridiaceae bacterium | reverse complement strand
TACGGCGATCGGGGTGAGTCGATCACCATCGACGGTATCACGATCTATAGTGACAACCCGTTCTATTGGAACCTGCAGTCCCTCGTTAACGAAAAGACAGCCTACGAGAAGGACAAGAATCCATTTAGTTCGCCGGCTGCCCTCGACCTGTTCCTTGGCTTGATCGACGAGGAAATCCAGTATTACCTGGTATTTGCCCAGCACATCACAACCTACCAGGACTATCGCATGGAACTGGCCTGGCGCGGCGTCGAAAGTCTTTATGACAAGTTCTTTTTCGAGCACAACGACGTGGATGCCAAGGTCCTGGAAGAAGTCGCCATGTTCCGCAAGGGCGTCGATCCTGAATCTTTCCGGCGCAAGTACATCGACATCACGGCTACGGAGCGGCTGATGGGCATCGACAAGGCCGACGAAGAAATCACCATGCTGCGCAACATCGTCGTCAACAACGACTTCCCGCAGTATATCGACATGCGCATCGCCATGGCCAATACCGATATCGCCAACCTCGAGGAGAATATCGCCATCCAGGAGCAGGCTATTATTGACAACCCGACCCAGGAAGACCAGCTTAACCAGATCATCGAGGATCTGCGCCGCCAGATCAACAACATCCAGACCAACACGATCCCGATTCTCGAATACCGCCTGGCGAAGAACATCATCCCGGGACTTAACATTTGGCAGAACAACGCCCTGAGCGACGTCGAAAACAGCCGCAACCAGCTGACCTACATGCGGATCATGACCGAAGAGGAATGGAACAACAGCCGCGGTTATTACGAAAAGGATCAAGGACAGACCTACCAGGAATACGTCACTTCGATGCAAAAGCAGATCGACGAGCTCAACAAGACGATCATCATCGCCCAGAAATCGCTCGATGCCGATCAGCCGGACATGAAATATGTCCCTGAAGGCGCCCGCAGCCGCACGGTGGAGTTCCTCTCCTACGGCTCGATCGTCGCCTTGTTCGGCGTGCTGCTGGGGGGCTGGCTGATCGCCAGCGAATACCAGCAGGGCACGATCCGTCTCCTCATGATCCGGCCCAAGACCCGCACCAAGATCCTCTTGTCCAAGTTCCTGGCCGCCCTGCTGGTCTGGCTGGCCGTCGACCTCATCGGCAGCACGCTCAACCTGCTGACCAATGGCATCCTGTTCGGCTTCTCCGATTTTGCCTATCCGAACTACACCGTCGCCGGCGAGATCGGCTTTGTCGCCTATTATCTGCCCAAGCTGCTGGCCTGCATCCTGCCGATCCTGTTCGCCTTCGCGATCGCCTTCATGTTGTCGGTCCTGGTCAAGAACATCGCGATCTCGATCGCCGTCCCGATCGTCATCTACATCGGCAGCATCATCGTGATGAACATCTTCGCCTACCAGGATAGCATGGCGTGGATCGCTTACACGCCGCTGCCCTTCCTGCAGATGTCATCCTTCTTCTCGCGCTACTCCAACATCCAGTACATCATCCAGCGCGGCATTATCCTGAACATAACCTTTGGGGTCTTGCAGCTGCTGGTGTTGTCCGCCCTGTTTACCGGTATCGCCGTCTACGTGTTCAAGAAGCGTGACATCGTCAACTGATAAGGGAGCCTGGCATGGACGATAAAAACCCGTTTCTCGATTCTTACAAGAAAAAGCTCGACAACCAGAACGAACCGGCGCAGCCGCCCCAAGCGGATGCGCCGGCCGGCTTGTCCGAGCCATCCAAGGCGCTGCGTTTCGAGGAGAAACCAAGCTTTTTCGCACCGCCTCCGATCGCCCCGAGCAGCCGGCCGACCCGCTCCAAGGTGGTTCCGGTTATCGTGGTACTGGTTATTCTGGGGCTTGTGGCCGCCTTCCTGATCTGGCTGCTCGGCCGGGGGACGACAGCGGTCGACCTAACCGGCTGGGCCCTGACCGACGTCCAGCTCTGGGCAGGGGAGAACGATGTCAACCTGCAGGTCACGGAGGAGTACAACGACGAATTCGAGGCCGGCCAGATCATCAGCCAGGATGTCCGACCGGGCGGCACGATCGAAAAAGGCGGCTTTTTGAAGATCAAGGTCTCACTCGGCCACGATCTTAATGTCACGCTGCCGCTGCCCGACCTATTGGAGATGACCATGCAGGAGGTCGAAGCCTGGGCGGCCGAGAACTACATGACCAAGGTGCGCATCACGACCGAGTACTCCGACACCGTTGTATCCGGCCAGGTGATCCGCTACGAGATCAACGACGATACGGTCGTCGACGAAATCAAGCGCAATACGCCGATCTACGTGATCGTGTCCAAAGGACCCGAGCCGCAGACAGTCGAGAAAGTCGCGCTGCCCAACTTCCGCGAGATGTCGGTCGCCCAAAGCCAGCTGTTCGCCAAGGACAACGACCTGGAACTGCAGATCGTCGAGCAGTATGACGATTTCGCGCCCAACGGCACGATCATCGACCAGAGCATCGCGCCGGAAGAAGAAGTCGAGCCCGGCACGCAGATCGTCCTGACCGTCTCCAAGGGACGCAAGATCCTGGTTCCGGACTTCTCCGACTATTCGCGCGAGAAAGCCAGCGCCGTCGCCTCGGAACTTGGCATCGCCCTGTCAATTCGGGAACGCTACTCGTCGCGCGAGAGCGGCGGCTTCATCTCCCAGAGCATTGAAGTCGGCACCATCTACACGAGCGGCGACATTCTGGAACTGGTTTACTCGCTGGGCAACAAGATCGTCTTGTCCAGCTTTGTCGGCCAGCCGCGCTCCGCAATCGAGTCCTGGGCCCAGAGCCTGAACGAACAAGGCGCCTCGATTTATATCAGCGTCACCAAGACCCAAAACAACGCGCCGCGCGACACGATCATCTACCAGAACAAGACCAACACCGTCATCGGGACGCGGACAACCATTGCGATCACCATCTCACTGGGCAAAATGGTTTCGGTTCCGGACCTGGTCGCCCCTGAAGGCACCGTATATGGCCAGGCCATCACGCGGGAGATGGCCACAGCCGCCTGTGAGGCGGTTGGCCTGATTCCGATCTTCGTGCCGGAAAAGAAAAGCGGCCGCCTGCCCGGCGAGATCTGGCACCAGAGCCTGGATCCGGGCAAAGAAGTCTATGAGGGCACCCAGATCACGCTCAAGTACACGCCAGCCGATGTCACCGTGACACTGCCCGATTTCCGGGGCATGTCCGAGGAAGATATCGTCGCGGCCGAGTACCTGAAAAAATTGACCATCACCTTTGTCAGGGCAGATTTTCCGGTTGAAGGCTATCCGGGCCTCGTCTACGAGCAGTCGATCCGATCAGGGGAGACGGTCACCGCGGGAACCACCATCACCTTGATGGTCAGCCCTTTGCCGGAACCCGAGCCGACTCCCGAGCCGACCCCGGAGCCAACCCCGGAGCCCTCGCCGGAGATCACGCCGACCGCCCCCGAACCTTGATTCTCTTTTTGGAACTGCTCGTCATTTTGTCTCTATAAGTTTTCCGGGAGATTGACCAGACGCGTCAATCTCCCGGAGAAAAGAGCAATACATGTCTTAACAGTCCTCAGTTCATGCAGCCGTCGGTCATGCGCCGCAGTTCCTGGCGCCGCATTTCGGTGCGTTCAGGGTCGATGCGGTAATGCGTATTAACCTGGACGATGAAGTCGCCAACCTGGGCCTGATCGGGCAGCACGTTGCGGGATACCGTCAATGTCGTGCGATCGAGCCGGGTGATCAGCGCTTCGGCATCGGTTAGTTTTGTGATGAAACCTTCGTTTTTAGCCATGTTCGCCACCTCCAGCTGTGAGGCGCCTAGGGCTGCCTGTGGCGTCGAATCTTCCACCTGCTTTTATTTTAGCATCATTTTCGTATAATAGTACTCGGCGAACCCAAGCAGATTGGAGCGATCACCATCACGACAAGAACCGAAAAGCAAAGCGGGATTCAGACCGGCCGCTGGTACCGGTCTTTAAAATGGGGCGACTGGGTCCTCTACGCTTTGATCGGCTTGCTGGCCGCCGCCATGTTTGCTTTTGCGCCCGGCCGTCTCACATCGCCGGGTGCCGGCGCCGTGCTGGAGCGAAACGGGGAAGTCATCCTGACCTTGTCCGCCGCCAACCTTGCCGCCGGCGGCTCGGTTGACGTTGCATCCGGTCAATACCATTACCATCTGGTCTACACGGACGGGCGAATCCGTTTTGCTGAGGCCGACTGCCCGGACAAGATCTGTGTCCGTACCGGTTGGATCAGCCGGCCAGGACAGATCGCCGCCTGTGTGCCGGGCGACCTGATCCTGAAGATGACCGGGCCGAGCGATCCGGATCAGACCGACGAAGTGGATGTGATCGTGCGATGAACAGTCCGTCACGCAACATTCGCCGCCTGACCCTGGACGCGCTATTGATCTCGCTCGCGCTGGTCCTATCGCTGGCTGAGCGCTGGATCCCGCTCGAACTGCTGGTGCCGGTGCCCGGCATCAAACTGGGGCTGGCCAACATCGTGACGCTGTTTGCCGTCCTGCGCCTGAAAGGGTCGGACGCGCTCCTGATCGTCGTCACGCGCAGCCTGATCCTGGGCGCGATCAGCGGCCCGACGACGCTGTTGTTCT
>JAAZFW010000061.1 GCA_012511525.1 Clostridiaceae bacterium | reverse complement strand
TGGAGGAATACCGGATGCTGGCGATCCACGAACTCTACCAGAATAAGCCAAACCAATGGCAGGCGCGCTTGATCGCGGAACTGGCGCTCCTGCTGACCGACCTGAACCAGATCGCACGTCGGGAACCGCTATCTCAAGAGACCGGCACACAGGATCGTTTCCAGCAGCGCCTGATCTACCGCCTGCTGGCCGCTGTCGACGAGCATTTTCGCGATGGTTTGTCGCTAGCAGACCTGGAAACGCAGTTTTTCGTCAGCCGCTATTACATCTGCCGGCTCTTCAAGCAGGAAACCGGCCTGACCTTTTCGCAGTACATCAACCGCAAGCGTGTCAGCCTGGCCCAGCAGTTGCTCAAGGATCCCGAGCTCAACGTGGCGCAGGTCTGCCGGGAAGTCGGTTTCCTGTATCCCCAGCACTTCACGAGCGTGTTTCGGCAAATGACCGGCATGACGCCAAGCAACTACCGAAAATCCAGCGAAAAGGCCGGCCGATAACCAGGACCTAGCGGCCGGCTGTCCCCGCCTCCGCCTTATGGTTTTTGAACACCTTGATCCTGGACGACGAGCTGTAGACAAATTCGCGCTGGATGACAAAGCTGAAAATACTGAGGAAAATATCCGTAATCACCTTGGACAAGTAGACATTCAGACCCAGCGGGACCGACAGCGTCCAGATCAAGCCGTAACTGGCCAGCATCACGAACAAAACCAGGGCGTAGTAGCGTCCGGCCGCGTGGGCCATGGTGCCCTTCTGACGGAACACGATGTTGCGGTTGATCAGGAAGTTGACCAGCGAACTGATCACCCTGGCGCTGACAACGCTGACGATCAGGGGATCGGGGAAACGGGTGTGCACCAGGGCAAACACACCGTAGTCGGCCACACCGGCCATGATCGACGACAAGATGTATCTCAGGATCAGGCTGTAAATGCGGACTGAGTCGATGAACGGGTGGTAATGAGACGATTTGTTGCCCTCGATGTAGATGGTGTCGATCGGCACCTGCACCATTTGCACATCGTTCGGCCTGGCCTCGAGCAGCATGTTCATCTCGTATTCGTAGCGCTCGCCCTTTAACGCCAGCATCAGGGGCAGATGCTTGCCGGGCAGTCCGCGCAAACCGGTTTGCGTGTCCATGACGCCGTTGCCGTTGACCAGGGCGAAGACCCCGCGGGTGATGCCGTTGCCCATCCGGTTGCGCAGAGGAACGTTGCCGGTGAAACGGCGCACGCCAAGCACCAGAGCATTGGGATTCTCCGCCATGGCCTGCGCGACGCGTCGGATATCGCCTGGCAGATGCTGGCCGTCCGCATCGGCGGTAATCACGCCGGGCTCGGAAAAACCGCATAGCATCGCTTCGTTAAGGCCGGTCTTCAGGGCCCTGCCTTTGCCCATGTTGACCGCGTGGCGTACGATCCGGCAGCCTAAAGTCTCAGCCCGGGCGAAACAAGCGTCATAGTCGGATCCGCTGCCGTCGTTGACAACCATGATCCGGGAAAAGCCAAGTTCAAGCAGATCCTCAATCAATTTGAGCATCTTGTCATCCGGCTTATAGGCCGGTATCAAGACAGACGGTAAATCCATGTCCGGGCCGCCTTTCGTGGGTGTTGCAAATACCATAAAAGCAATCTATCACAACACGGGCTGTCCTGCAACCGCCAGGCCTGCAAACAGGCTGTTTTCAGGCCTATAACGTCTGTTTGGATCCGATAAGGCTGCCATAACAGATTGATATTTCCACTCGCAAAACGCCCATGATATAATAGTCCGTATCGAATTCTCACAAACAGAGGATGGGTACGATTGGAATGAACGTTAACCGGGAGGGGCATGAAAATGAAAAGGCCGGTAGGGGGAAAAACACTCCGCGCTTGCTGCCTTTGCCGTGGGTCATTGTGCTCGATCTCGTCCTGATCGGTGCCGGATTGATCGTCTTCGCCTTGTTCCACCATGTTCTGCCCAGGGATATCCAGACGAGCGGCCTTGCACTGCCGCGGCCAACCACCACCCGTGTCATGACGCCTGCTGCGACCACGACCACGGCCAGCCCGACCCCGACAACGATGGCCGCGGGAACGACAACAACGGCAGCGGCCACCCCGGAGCCGACAGAAACCACGATAGACCCCGACAGCTGGACGGCAAAATTTGCCGACCAGTTCACAGACGGCGACATCATCCAAACGGAGACCGAATACAGAAGCGCCAACCTGGCCGTCACGATTCAGCAGCAACAACGCGGCGATGCCGTTTTCTACCTGGCGGATGTTTACCTGAGCGATATCGAACAGTTCAGGACGGCATTTGCCTCCGGCGTATACGGGCGCGGCCTGACCGACGATGTCCTGGACATCGCCGTGGAAAACGCAGCCATCCTGGCCATGTCCGGCGATTATTACGGCATCCGCGACCAGGGGATCGTCATCCGCAACGGCGAACTGTACCGGGATGTGCTGTTTGACGATGTCCTGGTGCTCTATTACGACGGCAGTATGGAGACAACGGAAGCGCGCGCGTTTGACATGGATCGCATCCTGACGGAGGGAGCCTGGCAAGCCTGGTCGTTCGGCCCGATGCTGCTCGATCAGGGGCAGCCGATGACCACTTTCAACAGCCGGGTCGATCCGGACAACCCCCGCAGCGCGATCGGGTACTACGAACCGGGACACTATTGCTTCGTGCTGGTCGACGGACGGCAGCAAGGCTACTCCAACGGCATGACCCTGACCGAATTGTCCCAGCTGTTCTACGACCTTGGCTGTACCGCCGCCTATAACCTGGACGGCGGCCAATCCGCCGTCCTGACATTCTTCGACCAGACCGTCAACCAGCCCTACAAGGGCGGACGCGAGATCAGCGACATTTTGTACATTTCAGACCTGGGTGCGAACTGATTATCCCCGGTACGCGGAAAGGAGATCCGATGATCCGAAGAGCCCTTCCCCATCTTTGCCTGGTCGGCTCGATCATGATGCTGACCTTCATCGTGATCGATTTTTTCAATCGCGCCATGCATTTTATCGGCGGTAACGAGGTCTTCAACTCGTTCTTGCTGATCTTCACGCTGCTGGTCCTGATCACGTCGATCTGGACCATTTGCGATCACCGCCGGTCGCCGCGCTAACTGTCCGGCAGTAGTTTCCGCGTTCGGATTTGACAAAATACATCGGAATAAACATTTACTTGACTTCCCTCGCCTGCCAAGATATTAGTGTCGGTACATCCTGTACCGTTTCATTTTGTGCACACGCAAGCTCTGGAGGATCGCCGCATGTTTCAAACCTGGGAAGAAGACCTTTTTTATCTGAACAACAAATGCCTCAACCCGGACTACAGCCAGGCTGAGGGACTGTCACATGACGAGATTATCGCCGGTCTGAACCGCCTCTATAAAGACTGCGAGCACATGTCGCGCCCGTTGGCCAAGGCGATTGCCTTTAAGTACGTGCTTGACCATACCCGCGCGGATGTCAGTCCGCATGACTGGTTTATCGGGATCGAGGAATACGGTAAAAAATCGATTCAGCAGGTCTTTTGCAGCCGCTGGGAACGAGAGCTGATGGAGCAGGTGCTCCCGGAAGCCAACCGGAAAAAGGACATCAACAACAAGATCGGCCGCCTGAAGACCTACATCGACTATTGCCACAGTGTGCCTGACTACGACGCAATCTTCGCGCTCGGGTTTCCGGGCTTGCTGCGCCGTTCTGAAGAATATCGCCAGATGCACATCGAAAATGGCAGTATGACACCGGATAAGAAAGACTACTTCGATGCGATCAAGATCGAATACACCGCTATCCTCGCCTTCCTGGATCGCCTGGTCGCCATCGCGGAAAACAAAGGCACACCGCGCAGCCAGATGACTGCCCGGTGCCTGAAGACGCTGCGCAACGGTCCGCCGCAGAACACCTATGACGTTCTGCAGATCATCTGGATCTTTTTCCTGCTCTCTGAGTACATCGATATCCTGCAGGTCCGTTCTTTTGGCAACCTGGACCGGATGCTTTATCCTTATTACCTTAAAGATATCCGGGAACAACGCTTCAACCAGGACCAGATCCGCGAATTTTTCCGTTATTTCATGATGCAGGCCAGCACCATGAACTATTACGTCGGCCATCCGTTCTATTTTGGCGGCACCGACGAAAACGGAAACAGCGTGATCAATGAGCTGTCCTACCTGATCATGGACGAGTATGACAAGATGGGGATCTTTGACCCCAAGCTTCAGGTCAAGCTGGCGCCGAATACGCCCCAGGCGTTCATCGACAAGTGTCTGGACATGATTCGCCGGGGACACAACAGCATCGTCTTTGTCTGCGAGCCGGCTATCCGCTCGGCCCTGATCAGGAAAGGGGTCAAAGACCTCGACGATATCCGGCTGTGCAACGTGCATGGTTGTTACGAGGTGTCGCCGGCCGGCAAGAGCGTTGCCACAGCCGGCGGTGCGATCAACATGGCCAAGGTGATGGAAATCACGTTCAACAACGGCACGGACCCAGTCAGCGG
>JAAZFW010000474.1 GCA_012511525.1 Clostridiaceae bacterium | reverse complement strand
TGCACGTCGTTAAGAACGGTGTCGACGCCGTCGATCAACTCCTGACCCTTGGCTGTTTCGCCGCAGGCGGCTGCCAGTGTGGCAATGGCGGCCTTGATCTGGTCGAAGTCGGTCGGGGATGACAGCTGCAGCACGACGATGTTCGCCCCCTGCAGCGTCTTGGTCAGTGAACCGTCGACATCCGAAAACGAGTCGATAATGACCAGGTCCGGCTGCAAGGCGACGATGCCTTCAGGTTCCTGGGTGCTGACCCGGGCGGCGACAGCCGCAGCTTTATCGGCCGCTTCCGACAGAACCGGATCGTCACCCCAGGCGGAAAGCCCCTTGATCCGGCTGGTGTCAACCATGTCGAGCAGGATCTCCGCTGCCCAGACATTCGTCACGATGATCGCCTGCGGCTTGGATTCGATGGTGATGGTCTCACCGGCGGCGTTGGTCACGTTGACCGGGAACGTGTCCGGTGCGGCGGATGTCGTGCCGGCCGTGGTCGAAGTCGCAGGAGCAGCCTGGCAGGAAACCAGGATCAGGCCAGCCGCCAGGAAGACCAGCAGTGCGGATAAAAAGCGGAAAGAACGAGACTTGCGCATATTAACCTCCATCAGGGTGTTTCGACAGCAAGATGCGTTAAGGCACTTGGATCAACACCAGTCTAGGCATCGCGGTCGGACGAAACAAGAGAACGATTTGCGCATTTTTGTATTTTTCGGTGTTTGTGCTTTCTGGCACGTCGCCAAGCGTCATGTTAAGATAGATAGCAGTACGTCACGGCGATCATTTATTCCGGAGGCATGGTGTGAAGCATCTTGAACAGGACCTTTACGAACCCGTGCGGCTGTTCTTTGCCAAGTCAGGCTGCACGGTGCGCGGCGAAGTGGGTGCCTGCGACCTGGTCGCCTGCACGAAGGAACAGGCCTTGATGGCGGTCGAACTGAAGCTGGTGCTGAACCTTGCCGTGATCTTGCAGGCGACGCAGCGGCAGCGCATGTTTTCCGATGTCTGGATCGCCGTCGCGCGGTCGGGCAAGGCGCAAACCGGCCGGCGCTATCAGCAGCTGCTCCATCTGCTGCGCCGCCTTGAGCTTGGCCTTTTGATCGTCGATCTTGAAAAGCCGTCCAGGCCGGTGTCGGTCGCGCTTGTCCCGCAGATGGTTGACCGCAGCCAGCTGATCCGGGCAAACAAGGCCCGCATGCTCAAACTGAAGCATGAATTTGAAGGGCGGCACGGCGACCACAACCGCGGAGGCAGCACAAAGGTTCCCCGGGTGACCGTCTATCGCGAACATTCGCTGCGCGTCGCCGCCCTGATGGCCGACTGCGACGAAATCAGCGCCAGCCAGTTGAAAGCGCTGGGCGCACCGGAACAAACCTGGAACATTCTCTACGATAACCACTATCAATGGTTCGAACGGCTCGGATCCGGCCGCTACCGCCTGAGCGCAAACGGCGTTCAGGCACTCGAGCAGTATGCCGGCCTGGTAGCGGAGTTGCACGAACAACCGGAAGAGCCCGAAAAAAAACAATTCCGGGGCACCACTCCCGGAACTGTTCCAAAATTGGAGGAGAAAAGTATGAAAGAAGGAGGTTAGCAATTCCTGTCTTGCTATGCTTCAACTATAGCAAAAGACTTTGT
>JAAZFW010000473.1 GCA_012511525.1 Clostridiaceae bacterium | reverse complement strand
GCACCTCGATCGCGACGATCACCGGCGCGCAGCCCATCGGCCTGATTCCGGGGGATGACGTGGCCCTGATCAACCGTGACATCGGCCTTTTTCCCCAGCTGAGCCCGGGATCAGGACTGCCGGTGTTACCCCTGATGAGCCTTTCCGGTTCGGACGCACCCAATTACGCGCTCATGCCGCCCATGCTGAACAACGCGTCGATCCTGCCCCGAACATTGGAGGTTCGGGCGGAAGACAAAGAGAAAACCTATGGGCAGATCGACCCGCCCCTGACCGTAAGCTATACGGGATTTGCACCGGGCGAGGATGTGTCGGACCTCTCAGGCAGCCTGATCGTCTGGCGCCAGACCGGTGAAAATGCCGGCAGCTATGAGATTCGCCTGGGATCAACCCTCAGCTCGCTAAACTACGCCATCGAGATCCAGTACGGATCGCTGACGATTCAGCCCCGTACTCTGACTGTCAGCGGCGCGGCTGCGTCTGACAAGGTTTACGATGGAACTCCGGCCGCCTCGGTGAGCGGCGCCATCCTCCAAGGTGTCCTGGAGCAGGACATCGGACAGGTCAGCCTGGTACAGGAAACGACAGGCCAGTTTAACCAGACAAACGCCGGAAACGGCATCGCGGTCGTGACCAGCATGGCGCTGACCGGGACAAAATCCGGCAATTATTCGCTCGAACAGCCCGGCCTGTTCGCCGATATTCTGCCGTGTCCGATCACGGTCACAGCCGACGCCAGAAACAAGACCTACGGCGATGCCGATCCCGAGTTGACCTGGCAAGTAACTGCCGGCAGCCTGATCGGCACAGACGCGCCGACCGGGACACCAAGCCGTGAAACCGGTGAAGACGTTGGCGAATACGCCATCTCACAGGGCAGCCTGGACTTCGGCGACAACTACACGGTCACCTTTGTCAGTAACAACTTGACCATAACAGCCCGTCCGATCACGGTCAAAGCCGACGTCAAGAGCAAGACCTACGGCGATGCCGCTCCCGAACTGACCTGGCAGGTGACCGCCGGCAGTCTGGTCGGCACGGACGCGCCGACCGGGACGCTGAACCGCGCAGTTGGTGAAGATGTCGGTGATTATGCCATCGAGCAGGGCAGCCTGGATTTTGGCGACAACTATAGCGTTACCTATATTGGCAACGACTTGACAATCTCGGCCCGTCCGATCACGGTCACGGCAGATAGCCAGAGTAAGACCTACGGCGATGCCGATCCCGAACTGACATGGCAGCTGACTGCCGGCAGCCTGGTCGGTCTGGACGCACCGACCGGGATGCTGAGCCGCATGACCGGTGAAGACGTTGGCGCCTATGCCATCTTGCCGGGCAGCCTGGCCTTCGGGGACAACTACAGTGTCACTTTCGTCGGCAGAGACTTGACAATCTCAGCCCGCCCGATCACGGTCATGGCAGATAGCCAGAGCAAGACCTACGGCGACACCGATCCCGAACTGACCTGGCAGGTGACCGCCGGCAACCCGATCGGCACGGACGCGCCGACAGGGACGCTGAGCCGCGCAGACGGTGAAGACATCGGTGGCTATGCCATCGAGCAGGGCAGCCTGGATTTCGGCGATAACTATAGCGTTACCTATATTGGCAGCGACCTGACGATCACGGCCCGATCGATCACGGTCACAGCCGACCTCAAGAGCAAGACCTACGGCGACACCGATCCCGAACTGACCTGGCAGGTGACCGCTGGCAGCCTGATCGGCCTGGACACGCCGATTGGCTCCTTGAACCGTGAAGCCGGTGAAGTCGTCGGTGACTATGACATCGAGCAGGGCAGCCTGGATTTTGGCGACAATTATAGCGTTACCTTTATTGGCAGCGATCTGACAATCTCGGCCCGTCCGATCACGGTCACAGCCGACATCAAGAGCAAGACCTACGGCGATGCCGATCCCGAACTAACCTGGCAGGTAACCACCGGCAGCCTGGTCGGTCTGGACACGCCGATTGGCTCCTTGAACCGTGAAGCCGGGGAGGACGTCGGTGACTATGCCATCGAGCAGGATAGCCTGGATTTTGGCGACAACTATAGCGTAACCTTTATTGGCAGCGACCTGACGATCTCGGCCCGTCCGATCACGGTTACGGCAGATAGCCAGAGCAAGACCTACGGCGATGCCGATCCCGAACTAACCTGGCAGGTGACCGCCGGCAGTCTGATCGGTACGGACGCGCCGACTGGGACGCTGAACCGCGCAGCCGGTGAAGACGTTGGTGAATATGCCATTTCACAGGGCAGCCTGGCCTTCGGCGACAACTATGCGGTTAGCTTTGCAAGCAACAACCTGACCATAACAGCCAGGGCGATCACAGTCACAGCTGACGTCAAGACCAAGGTTTACGGCGATGCCGACCCCGAGCTGACCTGGCAGGTGACCGACGGCAGTCTGGTCGGAACCGACGCGCCACTTGGCTCCTTGAGCCGTGAAGCTGGCGAGGACGTCGGTGTCTACACCATCGAGCAGGGCAGCCTGGCCTTCGGCGGCAACTATTGTGTCAGTTTTGTCGGCAGCGACCTGGCGATTGCCAGCCGGAGCCTGACTATTCAGGCCGTTTCCTGCAGCAAGACCTACGGCGATGCCGATCCGGCCTGGCAGGTTATGTACGAAAATCTGGCATCCTGGGACTCAGAGGCGGTTGTTCAGGGGCTTGGCCTGGCGCGCGCACCGGGCGAAGCGGTCGGAAGCTATGTGATCAGCCCATCCGGTGCCACGGCCAATAATTATACCGTCATCATGCTAAGCGGCACACTCACCATCGACAAACGGCCGTTGACGATAACCGCCGCCGCTCAAACCAAAGGATACGGCACAGCCGATCCGGCGTTCAGCTATGCCTTGACCGCCGGCAGCCTGATCGGGGATGACAGCCTGACCGGGGAGTTTTCTCGTGAATCGGGTGAAAATGTCGGCAGCTATGACATCTTGCAGAACAGCCTGACGGCCGGCGGCAATTACCAGATTACGTTCGTCGGAGCCGAGTTGACCATCACCCCCTATGCTGAACCGCTCTTGCACGGTTCTGTCGCTAATGGCCATGATCCGGACAACAGCGGGCAAATCAGCTTTGTTGCCGAATCGGATGACGGTTATGCCTTCGCCTACTGGTCGGACGGACACACCGTTTTCAGCACCAATCCCATCCTCACCAATCCGGTTGGCGGCATTGCCGGCTACCATCCCGTGATCTGGCCGATCGGACCGTCGACCGACTTGCAGGCAATCGGCATGTCCGCCCAGAATGAATCCGCTGTCCTTTTCCTGAACGGGGTCGTTCGCATGGTGCTGCCCGCTCATGTCGATCCGGAAGCGGTTATCGCGGTTACCGCCTGCGATGCGGTCGCAGGCCAGGACCTGCTGCCGTCAGGCATGGCGGCCGCGCAGCCATTTTTCTGTTTCCTGCGCAGTGAAAACCTGGTGGGTGAGCGTATCCGGATCGAAATCGATCTGGCGCAAGCCGGCATCCAGCTTGGCGATGAAGAACGTGAGAGTCTGACACTGTACCGCTGGAATGAAGAAGAGCAGATCTGGAAAACTGCTGAAATCGCCAGACAGGGCGTTGATTGGGAGACCGGTATCCTCTGGGCCGAAGTCGAGCAATTCAGCACCTACGGCCTGTTCTATACGCCGCAGCTTGTCCAGACCGGGGAAACGCCGGTAAATGGTGCCTGGCTGCTGCTCCTGGTCGGCGGCTGCCTGATGGCGCTGATCCTGGCAAGAAAACGATTGCCCGGACTTGGCGGCAGATCGGATGCGGATGCTTGACGTTTTCTGACCACGCGTTTTGATGTGCCCGGTTCACTCCCAGCGGGGGTGAACCGGGCATCTTGATTAAGCGGGGTTCACCCGGCCGCGTGGGTTATATCCAGAAAGAGTGCAAGATGGCAAACAGGGTCGAATCAAGGCGGGCAGGCTTAACACCGCTATCAGGGGCCAGGCATGGCAGGAACCAGCTTAACGGCTGGCTTGTTGCGCTGCTGATCCTGGCTATCTTGCTCGCAAGTTCGATTTACCTGTTTTCCGCCTGGAACCGTTACAGGCAAAACGCCTCAGACCAGGCGATCCAGCTGGCCCGGTCATTAGCCAGCCTTTTTCATGCCGAGCACATCGCGGCGCTGGCAGATGCTCCCGAAAATCCCGATACGAACGCCTCAGTGTTGATGCAAAACAGTCTGAACGGACTTGTTTTTGCATCTCATACCATTCACAGAGCCTATTTGCTGGCCCAACACGACGGAGAGATCCTTGTTTTGCTTGACGCCGGTCTTTATGGAACAGGCCATATGGAAGAAAACGAATCGCGGCGCGAACCGTTTCGCACAGGCCAAACCATCCTGACCGGTCCGGTATCGGACAAGCAGGGAACCTGGGTCTGTGTCCTTGTCCCCATGAGGGATCCGGCTGACCAGCGGGTCTGCGCCGTTCTGGGATTTGACTTAGCGGCATCTGAATGGACCGGACAAATCTGGAAGCGGCTGGTCCCCGATGCTGTCATCGCAATCTGTGTGCTCTTTCTCTTTTTCACGTTCCTGCGCAACCTGCTGCAGCATGCAGCACTGAAGCGACTGACCGGGAAACTTGCCGCCCAGGAAGCGCTATATCGGAGTGTCTTTGACCTGTCGCCGATCGGGATCGCGATCGTGCGGGATGACCGCTTCGTGTCCCGTTTGGAATTGGGGAACGCGAGCATCAACCCCGCTTTCGAGGCGATCATCGGCCGGACAAGCCAGGAGCTGGAAAATCTGACCTGGCCGGAAATAACCTATGCTGACGATCTTAAGGCCGATCTTGAGCACTTCGAGCCATTCAAGGCGGGTGAGGTTAACGGCTATACCCTGGAGAAGCGTTTTGTCCGGCCTGACGGCACGCCTGTCTGGACACGCATGATTATTACCCGCCTCATTGACCTTCTCGCTGACCAAAGGCTGCACTTGTGCCTGATCGAGGATATATCGGAACACCTGGCAACGGCCACCGCTTTATGTGAAAGCGAACGCAGCAAAAGTATCTTGCTTTCCCATCTGCCGGGACTGGCGTTCCGTTGCCGCCTTGACCGCGACTGGACCATGCAATATGTCTCTGCCGGTTGCCTTGCCTTGACAGGATACCCGCCGGAAAGCCTGGTCGACAACAAAATCCAATCGTATGTCAGTCTTGTCGATCCTGTTTATCGCGAGCAGCTGTTTACGGCAAGGGCAGACAAACGGCAGACACGGCAGTCCTACCGGGTGGAATACCCGCTAACGGCGGCCGGCGGTGAAATCAAGTGGGTCATGGAACTGGGGCAGACTGTTGGCGGCAGTCAAGGCAAGGGCGATGCGCTGGAAGGCATCATCCTCGACATCACGGACCGCAAAAAGATGGAGAACGAACTCCGGACCGTCAACGAGCGCGACGCCTGGACAGGCTTGCCCAACCGCCGCGTTCTGGAACGCATGCTCGAATCTGACAATAAAGATCAACGGACGGAAAACCGGGCGATTGTCAGCATCAACTGCACGCCGGTTCAGCTTCTGACGAAAACGTATGGATTTCACTACACGCAGGACCAGCTCAAGAAAACAGCCGAGCTGCTGCGGCTCTTTTGCTCCGGGCAGCGCCAGCTGTTCAGCACATACTGGGACCGGTTCGTTTTCTACCTGACCGCATATGAGAGCAGAGAGGATCTCCTGGATTTCTGTGCGATCCTGTCGGCCCGTCTGACGGCTTTGTTTAAGTCCGAACGCATCGGCGGCGGCATCGGTGTCCTGGAGATCGAATCCGGATGTAGTCAGGATGTCGATCAGCTGCTCAAAAAAGTCCTGATCGCATCAGAGAAGTCGATGAACCACCCGGAAGCGAGCTTTCAGGCCTGCTTTTTCGGGCCGGATATCGAATCCGAACTGATCCGTACGGAAACGATCAAGCGCGACCTGCTCGATATTGTCGACGATGAAGGAGACGGCGGTCTTGTGCTGCAGTTTCAACCCATCCTGGATTTGCCGTCAAACCGGATTTGCGGCTTCGAAGCCTTGTGCCGTCTGAACAGTGCCAGCTTGGGCCGCGTTCCGCCCCTGGAGTTCATCCCGCTGGCCGAAGAAACCAAGCTGATCATCCCGATCGGTCTAAAAATCATCCGCAAGGCTTTCCGGTTTCTGCGCAATCTGCTGGACTTAGGCTATACGGACCTGACGGTCAGCGTGAATATCTCGGCGATCCAATTGCTGCAGCACGACTTCGTGGAGCAGCTGCTGCAATCTTCGCGCGAGATCGGCGTCAGTCCCGAGCATATCGGCATCGAGCTGACGGAGTCGATCCTGGCAACCGATTACGATGAGATCAACCACACGATCAGCACCCTGAGGCAGTTGGGCATCCATGTCGCGATCGATGATTTCGGCACAGGCTATTCGTCGTTTGCGCGCGAACAGGCCCTGCGTGTCGACTGCCTGAAAATCGACAAGCAGTTCATCGATTCGCTGCTGGACGACCAGCTCGAGCACGCCATCACCGGCGATATCATCTCGATGGCACACAAGCTGGGCCATTATGCGATCGCGGAAGGCGTCGAAGAGGAAAAACAGCTGCAGCAGCTGCGCAGATGGCATTGTGACCAGATCCAGGGCTACCTGATCGGAAGGCCGCTGGACGAAGAGGCGGCGATCGCATTCCTGGACAGTCAACCATGGTGTCAGGCAGTACCGT
>JAAZFW010000472.1 GCA_012511525.1 Clostridiaceae bacterium | reverse complement strand
CTCTACGAATATGCCGACAGCCGGCTGGGCGAGCAGCAGGAGTGGGGGACTTATGTTTTCGATTTCAGCAAGCTGGAGGTTCGTTCGTTCCTGATCTCGAACGCCTAGTTCTGGCTGCAGGAATTCCATGTCGACGGGCTACGGATCGACGCGGTGTCCAGCATGCTGTACCGCAATTACGGGCGCAGCGATTTTCTGCCCAACCAGTACGGCGGCGTTGAGAATCTGGAGGCGATCGCCTTCATGCAGCAGCTGAACGGGCTGATCCGCGCCCGATTGCCCCAATGCCTGATGATCGCCGAGGAGTCGACGCCCTGGCCCAACGTGACCCGGCCGGTCGACGAACAGGGACTGGGATTTACCCATAAATGGAACATGGGCTGGATGCACGACACGCTGGACTACATGAGCCGCGACTACATTTACCGCCGCTGGCATCACAACCAGCTGACGTTTTCCCTGATGTACGCGTTCAGCGAACGGTATATCCTGCCGCTTTCCCACGACGAGGTGGTTCACGGTAAGCATTCCCTGATCGAGCGCATGCCGGGCGACTACTGGCAGCGCTTCGCCTGCCTCAGGGTCTTGTACCTGTACCAGATCACCCACCCCGGCAGCAAGCTGCTCTTCATGGGCGGCGAGTTCGGCCAGTTCATCGAGTGGCGCTTTTATGAGCAGCTGGAGTGGTTTTTGCTCGGCTACGACAGCCACCGGTCCCTCAAGGCGTATGTCAAGGATCTCAACCACTATTACCGCAGCCACCCTGCCCTTTGGGAACTGGATGGGAGCTGGGAAGGTTTCGCGTGGCTGAACGCCGACGACGCGGCCAACAGTGTCTACAGCTTTTCGCGCCGCTCTGCCGACGGCCAGCTGCTGCTGGTCTTGCTGAACATGACGCCTGAGCCGCTGCCGGGTTACGCGCTGGCCGTGCCGGCCGGCTGCTACCAGCTTGAGCTGAACAGCGACCAGGCCACGTACGGCGGCAGCGACTACCCGGCCGGGCAGCTGCCGGGCGACGTGTTTACAGCCCGCGTCTCAAGTGCGTCCGACATCGAAACCGTCCTGCACCAGGAAACATCGCATCCGCAGCCAGATCAGCTGTTTATCGACTTGCCGCCCCTCTGCGGCCTGGTTTGGCGCCATCTGACCCCGGATGAAACCATACAAGCGTACAGGAGGAAAACGCATGGCTCGAAGTGAAATTGTCGCCCTGATCCTTGCCGGCGGCCAGGGTTCCCGGCTGGGTGTCCTGACCAAGTACCTGGCAAAACCGGCCGTGCCATTCGGCAGCCGCTACCGGATTATCGACTTTGCCCTGAGCAATTGCGCCAATTCGGGGCTGGAGACAGTCGGCGTCCTGACCCAGTACCAGCCCCTGGCGCTCAACACCTATATCGGCAACGGCCATCCCTGGGACCTGGACCGCAACAAGGGCGGGACGTTCATCCTGCCGCCCTACCAGAGCAGCGGACGCAGCGACTGGTACAAGGGGACAGCCAATGCGATCTACCAGAACATTGAGTTCATCGAGGATCAGGATCCGCGCTATGTTCTGATTCTCTCCGGAGACCACATCTACAAAATGGATTATGCCGCCATGCTGCAGGCGCATATCGAGCAGAAGGCCGACGCGACCATCGCAGTCTTCGAAGTGCCCTGGGAGGAAGCCTCCCGGTTCGGCATCATGAACACCGACAAGCAGGGCCGTATCGTCGATTTCGAGGAGAAGCCGGCCAAACCGCGCAGCAACCTGGCCTCGATGGGTGTCTATATTTTCAACTGGCCTGTTCTGCGCGCCGAACTGAGCTGCGACGAGGAGGACCCCAATTCCGACCATGATTTCGGCAAGAACATCATCCCCAAGATGCTGTCGGCCGACATGCGCCTGATCGCGTACCGCTTTACCGGCTACTGGAAGGATGTCGGGACGATCGGCAGTCTTTGGGAAGCCAACATGGATTTGCTGGACCGGCCGGAGGAGATCAACTTGAGGGACCGGAACTGGCGCATCTACAGCCGCAACCCGATCAAGCCGGCCCATTACATCGCCGATAACGCCCGGGTCGTCAACAGCGCCCTGACAGATGGCTGCAACGTCTGCGGCCACGTCGAGCACTCGATGCTGTTCAACAGCGTCACCGTTGAGAAGGGGGCCGTGGTGCGCGACTCGATCCTGATGCCGGGCGTCCGTGTCGAGGCCGGTGCCCGCCTTAACAAATGCATCGTCAGCTTCGGCACGATCATCGGCAAGCATGTCCGGGCCGGTGCGGATGTCGAGGGTGAATGCCGCTACAGCAACACGCGATTGTGCCAGGATGGGATTACCGTATTCGAACGCGGCCTCAAGATCCGCGACGGCGCCGTGGTGCCCGGAAACTGCATGGTCGAATTTCTGGAGCCCGACGAGATCGTCGAAGCCCATTTTCGCGTATAAGGGAGGGAGAGCTACATGTTCATCAACGCCATGGGCCTGATCCTGGCCGATCACAAACGCATCCAGCTCGGCGAGCTGTCCCGTCCCCGCGCGCTGGCGGCGATTCCTTTTGCCGGCCGCTACCGCATCATCGACTTCATGCTGTCCAACATGGTCAATTCCGGCATCACCTGCGTCGGCGTCATCGCCCAGCAGAAATACAAGTCGCTTATGGATCATCTCGGCACCGGCAGTTCCTGGGACCTGGACCGCAAGAACCAGGGCCTGAGTTTGCTGCCGCCCTACATCAACTCGCTCAACCTGGAAAGCAGCGACAACGACAACCTGTCCGGTTCACTGGATTTTTTCCGTGCCAACCGTTTTCGCTATGTCGTGATCGCCAACAGCAATGTCATCTTCAACGCGACCCTGAACGACTATGTCAGCCGTCACGAGGAAAGCGGCGCCGACATCAGCGTGCTGTACAACCGGGACGGGCTCAAGTCCGGCCCGCCGGCTGTCATTCTTGGCATGGACCGCAAGGGCTCGGTCAAGGACGTGATGATCAACCCGCAAAAGCCCGTTTCCAACCGTCGCTCGGCCGGTGTCGTGATCTTGTCGCGCGAGCTTCTGATCGACCTGCTCAACGACAACGCCTCGCGAGGCGACAACGATTTTTCCGTGGAGAGCCTGCTTCGGCGCTACATGGAGCTGAGGATCTGCGGCATCGAGTACAAGGGCACCCTGCTGCGGATCAACGACATCCCGACCTATTTTTCCAGCACGATGAGCCTTCTGGAGGAAAAGACGCGCCGCGAGCTATTCTGGGCCGGCCTGCCGGTATACACCAAGGTCAAGGATGAGGCGCCGGCGCTGTACGGACCGCAAAACCAGGTCAGCAACAGTTTCATATCCGACGGCTGCGTGATCAACGGCACGCTGGCCGATTCCATGGTGTTCCGCGGGGTGACCGTATCGGCGCACGCCAAGGTCACCAACAGCATCGTCATGCAGGACGTGTACATATCCGAAGGGGTCGAACTAGACCATGTTATCCTGGACAAGAACTGCGTGATCAGGCCGGGGATCAAGCTGGTCG
>JAAZFW010000471.1 GCA_012511525.1 Clostridiaceae bacterium | reverse complement strand
CTGGCCGAGGCCGGCGTGGACATTCCTTTTTTGCCGGAGGTCTCGCTGCACGCCGTCTGCCCGTTCGGCGGTGTCGTAACGCTTTACAATCTGGCGACATTGGGACGCTATGTGCAGAAAATCCATGCTTCTGCGGTTGTCCTGATGGCGCTGGTCTTCGGATTGGCTGTCTTGCTCGGTCCGGTCTTCTGCGGCTGGGTCTGCCCGCTCGGCTCGATCCAGGAGTGGATCGGCAAGATCGGCCGCAAGCTGCTGGGCAAACGCTACAACCGCGTCCTGCTGCCGCGAACGGACCGCGTCCTGCGCTATGCCCGCTACCTGGTGCTGGTTTGGGTGGTCTATGTCACCGCGCGCTCAGGCTCGCTCATCTTTTCCGATTTCGATCCTTATTATGCCCTGTTCCATTTCTGGACGGGCGAAGTCGCCCCGACCGCGCTCGTGATCCTGGGCCTGACCCTGGCCGGTTCGCTGCTGACCGAAAGACCCTGGTGCAAGTACGCCTGCCCCTATGGGGCCCTGCTGGGCCTGTTCAACAAGATAAGGCTGTTCAAGGTGCGCCGCCGGCCGGCCAGCTGCATCAACTGCAAGCTCTGCGACCGGGCCTGCCCGATGAACATCTCGGTGTCGACAGATACCAATATCACCGACCACCAGTGCATCAGCTGCTACGCCTGCACGTCCGAAAACGCCTGCCCGGTACCGGATACGGTCGTGGTTGAGACCCGTGCAGTCAAACGCCCGGCCGAGTCCGGACAAACGGGAGGAAGCCTATGAGACTAAGGCAGAAATTTGTCCCGATCGTTATTTTCGCCGTGCTGCTGGGCGGCATCGGGCTGGCGAAGCTGACCGGCGTCTGGGCGACAACAACGAATAGGAATCCGGCGCGCTACAACAGCGGTTCTTTTGCCGGCCAATACAATCCGGCAGATATCCGCGGATCCTATACCTTTGCCGATGTCGCGAGATTGTTTGGCATCGACGAACAGGTGCTGCTGTCGGCTTTTGCATTGCCTGCCGATACGGACACGAGCCAGTACCGGACCCGGGAGCTGGAGGCGCGCTACGCATACCTTGACCAGGAGATCGGCAACGAATCGGTCCAGGTGTTTGTCGCCCTGTACAAGCAGCTGCCTGTCGTCTTGGACGATACGGTTCTGCCAGAGCAAGCTGTGGACCTGATCCGTGGTGCCAATCCTGATCTGACACAAGAACAGCGTGGCTGGCTGCAGGCACACGAGGTGGATGTCAGCTCCGTCAGCCCGCCCGCGGAAACGGTCAGCAGCACGCATGCTGCAGGCGAGATTCAGATCAACGGCAAGACCACGTTCCAGAACCTGCTCGACGCCGGATTAAGCCGCCAGCAGATCGAGTCGGTGCTCGGGCAGGCGATGCCGGCAACGAATCAGACGGTCAAGGATTTTTGCCTTGCGGAAAATCTGCCTTTTTCAGATGTGAAAAACGCTTTGATGGTGTTGCTCTCACCCTGACCGGTCTGCACGCGGGAAAATCTGATACAATACAAGCAGCAATATTCGGCGCGACGCGCTGGAGGAAAAGATGCACTTGTATTTGTCAGACCTGGACGGCACTTTGCTGCAGCCTGACGCGACGGTCAGCGACTATACCCGGTCGGTACTGAACCGGCTGGCAGACGAAAACATCCATTTCAGCGTCGCGACGGCCCGGACCGCGGCGACGGTCCGGCACATCCTGGCCGGCGT
>JAAZFW010000470.1 GCA_012511525.1 Clostridiaceae bacterium | reverse complement strand
GCTGAGCGCCGTGTAGATGGCGTGGCTGGTGTCGGATTCATAGGGCATTTCCACCGGGTAGACATCGTCGTGCAGCTTGTCCTTCATCTCGGTCAGCGAGCCGGCCTTGAAATAACGCAGCAGACCCGGCACGGCGCCTTCAGCCGGCAGGCCCAGCCAGGTGGCGTTGCGGTCGACAGCCTCGCGGGCGATGGTACGAAAAAAACGTTCTTTGCGGTCCATGTTCGGCATCTCCTTTATCTGACGCTTTGCAGGATCAGGCTATCGCCCGGGGCGAGCTCGACCGAGCCGGACAGCTCCCGGCCGCTGAGCAGGTCGGTACAGCGGACAGACCCCAGGTCAACGGCTGCGGGCTTGTCCAGCCAACTGATTACGAAAAGAACCTCGCGCCCGTCCTTGACGCGGCGCGTCACCTCGACGCCTTCCGGCACCGCCAGGGGCGGTTCGATGCCGCACTGGGCGGCGATGAGGCCGGCCAGATCGGACAAAAGCCGCTCTTCGGCGTCGCTGGCCACGTACCAGGCTCTTCCCTGACCGAAATCATGCTCGGTCAGGCAGGGCATGCCGGCGTAAAAATCGGATCCGTAGACGGCCAGAGCCCGGGCGCCGCGCAGATGGACCAGGTCGCAGACCAAGCCGCAGGCGTACGGGCCGCTGAGGCGATCGTCAGAGGCGTCGACTTCCATCGTGTTGCCCTGGCCGGGCAGCAGGGCGTCGGTCTCCTCGACCCAGATGCCCAGCACATCGCGCAGGGGGCCGGGATAACCGCCTGTGAAAACGCGGTCGTTCTCGTCGAACAGCCCGCTCATGAAAGATGTCAGCAGGCGGCCGCCGCAGCGGACAAATTCGGTCAGCGCCTCGGCGACGCCGGGTTTCAGCATATAGAGGAGCGGCGCGACGATCACATCGTAGCCAGACAAGTCCGCATCAACCGGCAGGACTGCGACCGGAATGTTGCGCCGGTAAAAGGCGTTGTAATACTTGACCACCTGCGGCAGGTAAGCCAGATCGCGGCTCGGTCCGCTGGACAGCTCCAGGGCCCACCAGTTGTCCCAGTCAAACAGGATTCCGACGCGCGCCGGGCTGACCGCGTCGGTGACAACGTCGCCCAGGCGGGCACATTCGGCACCGATTTGGGCGCACTCGCCAAACACCCGGGTATGCTCGTGGCCGGCGTGCGCAATCAGGGCGCCGTGGAACTTCTCGACGCCGGCGATCGACTGGCGCATCTGGAAATAGAGAACGGAGTCCGAGCCGTGTGCCAGGGCCTGCAGGCTGAGCCGGCGCACCTCGCCGGGCCGCTTGAGGACATTGTATGGCTGCCAGTTCTGCTGGTTGGGCGACTGCTCGACCATCAGGTAGGAGCGCCCGCCCTTGAGTCCGCGCATCAGGTCATGCTTGAAGGCGACCAGGGCACGGTCGTCGCGCGGCGACGGGTAGTTGTCCCAGCCGACGATGTCCATGGCAGATGTCATCTTGAACTGGTCGATTTTCTTGATGTAGCCGGACATGTTGGTCATGACCGGGATGTGCGGTGTGGCCGCCTTGAGCACTTCGGCTTCGTTCCGGTAGCAGGCGATGTTCGAATCGGTCATGAAACGCAGATAGTCAAGCATGATCGGCTGGTACCATTTGTTGTCGTCGTTGCGCTCCGAGGGGACGACGATCTCGTCCCAGCAGGTAACGGTATGTCCCCAGAAGGCCGTGTTCCAGCGGCTGTTCAGCTCGTCGATGGTCTGGTAGCGTTCCTGGAGCCAGACGCGGAAAGCCGCTTCGCAGCATTCGCAATAGCAATAGGTGCCGTACTCGTTGGCCACGTGCCACATCGCCAGCGCCGGGTGATTGGCGTAGCGCTCGGCCATCTTGACGGCGATGGCGCGGGCGAAGCGGCGAAAAGACGGGCTGTTG
>JAAZFW010000469.1 GCA_012511525.1 Clostridiaceae bacterium | reverse complement strand
GGCGGGTCGGCACCAGCAGGTAGGCCGTTTTAGGCCGGATCCGCCCAATTTGCCGGGCGATAGCCTCGACTTGCTCCGGTTCGTCGTTATACCCGGCGACCAGCATCGTCTCGGTCACCAGGTTACCGCTGTAACGATGCGCGAACTGCTCGATGCCGTTCAGGATCTCCGGCAGCTTCAGCGAGCGGTGCGGCCGGTTGATCCGTTTCCAGAGCCGTTCTGTAGCTGCGTCGATTTTCAGCGAAACCCAGTCCGCCGCCGACAACTCCTCCTGGACATCCTCGCGCCAGATCAGCGAGGCGTTGGAGATGACCGCGATCGGCGTTTTGTAGACCTTGAGCTGGCAGATTGCCTGCCCCAGGCGGCTGTCCAGCGTCGGCTCGCCGTCCGGTACGAAGGTCAGGTAATCCACTGTCTGGCCGCTGGCGCGAACCTGGCCGAGTTTCTGCCCGACCTGGCGGCGCAGCATCTCGGGTTCTGTGTAGATGTTGCGGCTGACCGACATGTTCTGTGTCTGTCCCAGCTGGCAGTAAATGCAGGCGTAAGAACAGGTCTTGGGCGGAATGTGGTTGATGCCCAGGCTCTGACCGAGCCGGCGTGACGGAACCGGACCAAAAACTTCCATATCAGCGCATCCTTTCCTTGCGGCGCGGCGCATCGGACGCCCCCGCTTTTCGTTTCTGCCTGAACAAGATGGTCATGACCAGCCGTGCAAGGAAGAAAGACAAGGCCCCCAATGTCGCCATCACGGCGCCGGAAGGCAGGTTCAGCGTGTAGGACAAGCCCAGGCCGGCCAGGCTGATGCCGAGGCCGACCCCCGTCGCCAGAAGCATGCGTTTGGCCAGCGAGATCTTGAACATCGAGGCGATAGCCGCAGGGGCGGCCAGCATGGCCAACAGCAGGATGATCCCGACCACCCGGATCAGGGCGACGACCGTCATCGCGACGAGCACCAGCAGGATATAAGACAGCCAGGCGGTGGGGAGGCCGAGAATCGCCGCAAATGTGTCGTCGAATAAAAACGCTTTCCAATGCTGGAAAAAGACCAGGATCAGCCCCAGTACGACCACCGTCAGCACGGCTGTCAGGATCAAGTCCGCCCGGGTGACCGCCAGGATGTTGCCGAACAAATACGAGTTCAAGGCCGGCGGGTAACCCGGCATCAGGCCAATGAACAAGACGCCCAGTGCCATACCCAGCGACCAGAACAGGCTGATCACCGTTTCACCGCGAGCAAAGCCCTGACGCCGGATCCGCCCGATGCCCAGGGCCGCCAGGATGGCGAAGAAAAAAGCGCCCAGGATCGGCTCGAAGCCAAGCAGGTAGCCAAGGCCGACGCCGCCATAGGCGGTGTGGGCGATCCCGCCGCTCATCATGAGCAGGCGCTTCTCGACGACAATGACCCCGATCAGGCCGCAGATGATGCTGACCAGCACGGCGGCCAGCAGGGCATGCTGGAGGAACTGGTATTCAAACAAGGCCCGGATCATGTTCGTTTTCCTCCTTGTGTTCGGGCAGAACCCGGTGCGGGATCCCGTGGGCGATCAGGTCGATCGGGCAGCCATACAAGCGGTTGACGGTCTGCTGGTCGAGCTGCGGACCGCCGTGGTAAACCAGCTGGCGGTTCAGGCAGGCCAGGCTGTCGACGTGCGACGTGATCGCCAGCATGTCGTGCGTGACCATGATGATCGTGATGTCATCATGCAGGCTGCCCAGCAGCTGGTAGATTTGTTCGCGTGATGTCGTATCGACATTGGCAGTCGGCTCGTCGAGCAGCAGCAGGCGCGGCTGCCGGGCCAGCGCCCGGGCGATGAGCACTTTTTGAAACTCGCCGCCAGATAAATCAGTCAGCGGATTGCGAGCGAGATTTGCCAGGCCGACCCGTTCCAGCAGTTCGGTTGCCAATACCTGGTCTTCGGCCGAATAGCGGAAAAAGGGCCGGATCCTGCTGGAAATCCGGGCTGTCAGAACCGCTTCGCGAACCGACATGGGAAACGAGCGGTCAAGGTCGGCAACCTGCGGGACATAACTGACCTGGCCAAGGGCTTCGGACAGCGGCCGCCCGAAGACCGTCACCGAACCCCGGGTCGGCGTCACCTGTCCGAGAATGGCCTTCAGCAGCGTTGACTTGCCGCTGCCATTTGGCCCGATGATCCCCAGATACTGGCCTTCCCTAACGGTCATGGTGACATCCGACAGCGCGGCATGGTCCCCGTAGTGGACGGTCAGGCCGGTTATTTCCAGGACCGGCGGGCGATGGTTGTCCGATAACAGCATTATGGCATGCTCCTCTCAGGAGGCGTCGGCAAAAGCTTTAGCGATCGCGCGCATGTTTGCGATATAGTCTTCCGACAACGGGTCCAGGATTTGGATGCCAGCTCCGATTTCCTCGGCAAACGCGGCCGACTGGCGGCTGTCGATCTCAGCCTGGCAGAAGATAACCTGGATCTCCGCCTGGCGGGCCCGGTCGATGACCGCTTGCAGGTGCTGGGGTGTCGCTTCCTTGCCGTTTTCCTCCAGGGCCCACATCTCCAGGCCCAGCTCGTCGGCAAGATAGCCGTAGGAAGGATGGTAGACGACGATCGGGTGGTCGGCGCGGCCGGATAAAAGCGCGCGCATGTCCTGTTCGAGAAGGTCCAGCTCATCGAGGAACACCTGGGCGTTGGCGGCATAGACATCGGCGCGGCCCGGATCCAGCTTTGTAATCGCCTCGAGCATCGCCCTGACCATGACCCGGGCCCTTGCGACCGACAGCCAGATGTGCGGATCGCGGCTGCCGGAGGCAAAATGGCGGTCGGGCAGTTCCCGGGCGACCCGGGCAGCCAGGTCCACCACCTGGATGGAACCGAGCCGCGGCAGGATAAAAGCGCTTTCGGCGGCGACACCGATGGAAAAATACAGGTCCGCTTTGCTCAGCAGCTGCATCTCTCGGGCATCGGGCTCATAGTTGGCGGGGCTGTTGCCGGGCGGGATGACGGTGATGACCTGCATTTCGTCCCCGCAGATCGCCGTGGCAAAGGCCTTTTGGGGCGGAATGGATACAGCGATGATCTTTTTCCCTCCGCCCGGATCCGGTTCAGGTTCACATCCGGCAACCGTCATGGCCAGGATCAATGCCAGAAATCCGGTCAGAAACCGCCGCAGCAACATGCTTTCATCACCCTTCATGCAAATGGTTTGCATTTATAGGCTACACCGGATATGGGCATATGTCAATAAACCTTTTGCCGGACAGCGCATCTTCGATTAAGATGGCAGTAGATGTTATCCAATCAAGACCGAAGCAAAAGGGAGGTCGAATGGACCATGAACAAACATATAACCTGTGATGTCGCGGTCATCGGCGGCGGGTTTGGCGGCGTGGCCGCGGCCCTGGCTCTGACCGAAGCAGGCAAAACGGTTGTCCTGACCGAGGAAACTGCCTGGCTGGGCGGCCAGCCCAGCAGCCAGGGCGTGCCCCCGGACGAACACCGCCGGATCGAGGAAGGCGGATGTACGGCAAGCTACCGGCGCTACCGCGACCTGGTGCGCCAGTTTTACCGCGACCATTACCCGCTCAAGGCGGTATACCGCGAGAAGCCGGATCTCAATCCGGGCGGCGGATCGGTCTCCCGCATCTGCCACGAGCCGAAAGTCAGCGCCCAGGTCCTGGAGGCGATGCTGGCTGCCCCGGTCAGTCGGGGCCGGCTGCAGATCCTGCGGGAAACCCGCCCGGTGGCTGCCGAAACCGATGCGAACCGGATCCGCCAGGTGACCGTCGCCACACCCGAAGGCGAGCAGGTGATCCAGGCGAGCTACTTCCTGGACGCCACGGAGTGCGGAGACCTGCTGCCACTGACCCGGACCGCCTATGTCACCGGGAGCGAGTCCCGCTCCGACACCGGCGAATGGCACGCGGGTGAGCAGGCCGATCCCCAGGACATGCAGGCGATCACCTGGTGTTTTGCCGTGTCGCTCGAGCCGTCCGGCGACTACACCATCCCGAAACCGGCCCGTTACGACCACTACAAGCAGCATCTCAGCCCCTTCTGGCCGGGCTCGCAGCTGAGCTGGACTTATTCCCAGCCGATCACGCTGGAACCGATCGACGGATTTATCGAGGCACAGCCGGGCCAGGTCGACTTGTTCACCTACCGCAAAATCCTGGGCAAGGAAGCCTTTGAAGCGGATTTTCTAGCCGGAAGCGGGGAGATCACCCTGATCAACTGGCCGCAGAACGACTACTGGTTCGGTTCGGTCGTCGACGTGCCGGAGGAGGTCCGCCGGCAGAACCTGGCTGAAGCCAAGCAGCTGTCGCGCTGTTTCCTCTACTGGCTCCAGACCGAGGCGCCCCGGCCGGACGGCGGGCGCGGCTATCCCAACCTCAAGCTGCGCGGCGACGCACTGGGAACGGCGGACGGCTTTGCAATGGCCCCCTATATCCGGGAAGCCCGTCGCATCGTGCCGCTGGTTCAGGTGACCGAAGCGCATATCGGTATGGCGATGCGCCAGAACCTGCTCGAGCATGGTGAGATCGACGCACTTTCCGCCGAGCCGTTTGCGGATTCGGTCGGGATCGGCTACTACCGGATCGACCTGCATCCCAGCACCGGCCAGCGCAACTACATCGACATCGAGAGCCTGCCCTTCCAGATCCCGCTGGGGGCCTTGATTCCGGTCGAAACCAAGAATCTGCTGGCCGCCTGCAAGAACATCGGGACGACTCACATCACCAACGGCTGCTACCGCGTCCACCCGGCCGAGTGGAACATCGGGGAATCGGCCGGGGCCTGCGCCGCCTGGTGCCTGGACCACGACATGACGCCCCAGGCGCTGCACGGCGACCCGGCTGCCCTCGCCGCCTTCCAGCAGGCGCTGGTCAAGCGGGGCGTCCCCCTGTCCTGGCCGGAAGCATGGCGATCCGGACTGGCCTGAAACGCAAAGGACACCTTATTTTGTTACGAAAGCAGCCCGGGCATTTGCCTGGGCTGTTTCTTTCCGGATCGGCTTCGACCATGCCCCATTCATTGACTGGCCTATTAAAGGCGGATAACCCATTACATGATATTGGATTATACGAGATAATGTGTTATCCTATGCTTGACACATGAAGGGAGTTGGTTCAATGGAGTGGATTTGGCGTACGATCACGAAGCACCTGGTGCAAGCCATCGAGACGTTTCCAGCCGTTTTAGTTACTGGCCCCCGGCAGGTCGGGAAATCAACGCTGCTTCAACTGATTGCCGAGCATTATG